>BQJV01000589.1 GCA_021604885.1 Acidimicrobiales bacterium | reverse complement strand
TCCGCGCCCTCGCCGATTGTCTCGAGCGCAAGGACCGCGCCGGCCTGCGCGACACGGCGACCCCCACCGTCGTCGACGGCGCCGCCTGACCAGCCCCCCCCCCTTTACCCGTTCTGGGTGAACATGTGACCGGAATCCGCGCCTCCGTTCACCCAGAACGCAGGAAGTGGGGGTTCACCACTTGGTGGGGTGGGTGCCGACGCGGTCGAACTTGGGGCCGAGGATGACCCCGAGCTGACGCTCTTCGCCGTCGGCGAGCGCGATGCCGGGGCGTCCGTGGGCGAAGCGGAAGTTGTCGAACACGGCGATCTCGCCGGCCCGCCAGTCGACCTTGATGCCGAACCGGTCGTACTGGCTCACCATCAGCTGGAGCTCGTCACGACTGAACTCGGTGTCGTCGCCGAACGTCATGTGCAGCGGGCGCTCGTGGTGGGGCAGGTGCATCACCAGCGGCCACGTGTCGAACCACATGCCGTGATCGGCGATCGAGCAGTAGAAGAGGTTGCGGTCGGTGACCGGGTCGTACTCGAAGGCCTCGCAGTAGTAGCGCGTCCTGAGCAGCCGATCCGGTCCCCACTCGGTGACGAGTCCACGCTCGCGGGCGTAGGTCTCCGCCTCGACGGGATCGTCCGTGCCCATCGACAGCTGCCAGTGGTTGTAGACGCCGACCTCGAGCTTGTCGGCGAACGCCTCGCGGTCTGTCAGGTTCCGGTGATAGCAGACGCCGAGTTCCTTCAGCTTCTGGCCGAGCTCGGTGGCCAGCATGAAGTCGGTGCTCGCGAGACCGTCGGAGAAGTAGGTCGCGCCCCGATCCGGCAGCGCCCGCTTGCACAGGAAAGCGAGCGCCCTCGTGCTCTTCGACACGTAGGCCATCTCGTGGTGGTAGTGCAGGTGGGCCGACAGCGGAGCGCCGACCTCGAAGACGTTGGGTTCGAGCGGCTCGCGCGGATTACTGCCGCCCTCGTAGTGCATCTCGCCGGGCAGGCAGTGCTGGGCGAGCGTCCGCATGTCGGCGAGCTCGGTGAGCCCCGTGTTGCGGACGTGGACGAGGCCGACGTCGTCGTAGACGTGTCGCATCTCGGCGGCGAGCGCGCCCGACGGGTCGAGATCCGCCCGTCCGCCCGCGTCGACCTCGTAGCGGTCGGCCGCGATCGAGGGCGTGCCGTCCCACCACTGGGGCAGGATGAGATCGTCGAGATGCCGATCGAGCTCCGGTGGTGCCTGCAGGAAGTCGATCGAATCCGTTGCTGTGTTCATGTGCCTGCTCCGCGTTCCGCTCGGTGGGCAAATCCCGATGAGATGGACCCGACTGGTCAATCCCGATGTATGTGGTCAGGAATCGTAGCGGACAGTTAGCCGAATGCCCAGCGGGAATTTCCTCGCTGCCGGTTCGCCCTCGTCGCGCCCGCCCGACAGACTGCAGACATGAGCGAGACGCATCACATCGTCATCAGCGCCGACACCCACTGCGGGGCCGATCTCCTCGATTACCGGCCCTACCTGGAGTCGAAGTACCACGAGGAGTTCGACAGCTGGGCCGCGTACATGCAGCACGAGGCCGAGGAACGCAAGAAGATGTTCGCGGGCATGGAGCGCACGCCACTCGAGGTCGGCGTCGACGGCGATCCGGAGGTCTTCGGCTACCGCAACCACTCGTCCGATCAGCGCCTCCGCGAGCAGGAGGAGGACGGCGTGATCGCCGCCGTGCTGTTCCCGAACACCACGCCACCGTTCGCGCCACCCGCCTCGTCATCGTTCGAAGCGCCGCCGTACTCCGACAACTTCGAGCACCGCTGGGCCGGGCTCCGAGCGCACAACCGCTGGCTCGCCGACTTCGTGAGCGAGGCGCCCGAGCGCCGCGCCGGCATCTTCCAGATCTTCCTGGGCGACGTCGAGGGGTCCGTCAAGGAAATCGAGTGGGCGGCAGAGCAGGGGCTGCGCGGCGGTGTTCTCGTACCCGGCGCGCCGCCGGACTCACCGTTCGAACCCCTGTACGCCGCGTCATACGAGCCGATCTGGGCTGCCGCCGCAGCGAACGGCATGCCGCTCAACCATCACGCCGGCGGCGCCACCCCGAACTTCGGCAACCACTTCCCGTCGTCGCTGGCGATGTTCATGCTGGAGGTGCAGTGGTGGACGCAGCGCGCCCTCTGGCACCTCATGTTCTCCGGCGTCTTCGAGCGCTACCCCGACATGCCCTACGTGATCACGGAGACCGGCACGGCGTGGGTCCCGGACACGCTGGCGAAGCTCGACAGCTTCCACCATCGGATGAAGTACTCGAAGTACGGCAGCGAGTCGATCTTCGGCGGCCAGGCGGTCGCCCAGATGTCGCTCACCCCGACCGAGTACTTCGAGCGCCAGTGCTACATCGGCGCATCGTTCCTGCGGCCGGCCGAGGCCGACATCGCCCGCGGCGTCGGTGTCGAGCGGGTGATGTGGGGCTCGGACTATCCCCACATCGAGGGTTCGTACCCCCACACCCACGAGCACCTCCGGCTCAC
>BQJV01000588.1 GCA_021604885.1 Acidimicrobiales bacterium | reverse complement strand
AAGAAAGAACTGGCGGGCTACTTCAACTCGCCGATCGCGTATATCTTCGTCGTGCTGTTCCTGTTGCTGACGACGGGGATCTACTTCCTGCAGGTCTTCCTCAGCAGCTATGCGCACATCTCGGGATTCTTCTCGTTGCTGCCGTGGCTGCTGATCATCCTCGTGCCGGCGCTGACGATGCGGCTGTGGGCCGAGGAGCGCAAGATCGGAACGGACGAGCTGCTGCTGACGCTGCCCGTCCGCAGCTACCACCTGGTCTTCGGCAAGTACCTCGCGTGTCTCGGGCTGGTCGCGTTCGCGCTGGCCTGCACGCTGTCGGTGCCGCTGACGATCGGCTGGCTCGGAAACCTCGACCCCGGTCCGGTGATCGGGGGATACGTCGGCGCGTTGCTCATGGGCGGGGCGTACCTCGCGATGGGGTTGTTCGTGTCGAGCTTGACGACGAATCAGATCCTGGCGTTCATCCTGGCGCTGGTCGGTTGCGCGTCGCTGATCCTGGTGAACCTGCTGTCGCCGGTGCTTCCGGATCCGCTGGTGCCCATCGCCCAGTACCTGTCGATCGAGTCGCACTTCGCCAGCATCGCGCTGGGACAGATCGACAGTCGTGATCTGGTCTACTTCCTGTCGTTCGTGGTGTTCTTTCTCTATGCAAACATCGCTTCGCTGGAGGCGCGCAAATGGTAAGTCACGAGGGCTCGTCGGCGCCGACGGTGCATCGCCGCCACTGGATCCTGTTTCACTGGTACACGAGTGTCGTGCTCGTGTTCGGCATCGTCGTGCTCGCCAACCTCGTGTCGCGACGGCACTACTCTCGCATCGACCTGACGCAGAACCAGGAGCTCAGTCTGACGTCCGTCACCAAGAAGGTGATGGGCGGGCTCGACGACGTCCTGGCGATCCAGGCGTACATCTCGGGCGATATTCCGGAGGACTACGGCGCTCCGATCGAGCAGATGAAGGACCTGCTGCTCGAGTACAAGGCCAACGCGCGCGGTAGCGTGCGACTGTCGATCGAGGACCCGCATGCCGATCCGGGCGTCGGCGAATTCGTCAACGGGCTCGGCATCACGCCGGTGCCGTTCGTCACGCTCGAACGCGATCGCCAGGTGGTCGTCGAGATGTACTGCGCCATCGCCGTGTTCTATCGCGATCAGCAGGCCACGATCCTGCTGCCCGACTCGCGCTATCTGGTCGACTGGGTGGCGCAGCTCGAGTACGAGTTGACGCGCAAGATCGCCAGCGTCTCGGTGGGCGAGGCCTCGGCGGTGGGACTGCTCGCCGAGACCAACCCGCCGCCGCAGCAGGGGCAGCGGCCGTCGTCGCCGTACCCGCAGTTCTACGCGCTGCGCGAACATCTGATGAGCCAGCTCGACGTCGTCGATATCGCACTGGACGACGGCGCGTCGATTCCCGCCAATGTCGACACGCTGCTGGTGGTTCGCCCGCGCGCCTTGACGCGTCGCGCCCTGTTCGAGATCGACCAGTACCTGATGCGTGGCGGCAAGATTCTCTTCATGGTCGACCGTCACGACTTCCGCCAGCAGAATACCGGCGGCCAGCAGGTCATCTTCGCCGAGGAGTTCGATCCCGGTCTGCTCGACATGCTGGCGCACTACGGCGTCAGGATCGAGGAGGGGCTGGTGAAGGACGAGAAGTGCGGCAAGGTGACGATGTACCGCAACGTCAAGGTGCCGGGGCTCGGCAACGCGCGGCAGCCGGTACAGGTACCGTTCGCCTACTCGGTCGAGGTCGACAAGGAGGGGCTGCACGAGGATCATCCCATCGCGTCGTCGATCAACTCGGTGATGTTCCGCTGGGTGAGCCCCCTGTCGCTGGTGGACGAGGGCGTCTTCGGCAAGCTCGTGCACGAGATTGCCAGATCGTCCGACAAGTCGTGGGTCGATACCGAGATGACGAACGTCGGTCCCGATCCGACCGGCCTGACGTCGGAGGCGCCGCCGAACGTCGAGACGAAGTCGGAGCTCCTGGCGGTGGTCCTCACCGGCAAGTTCGATAGCTACTTCGAGGGAGACCTGATGCCGCTCACCGACGAGGAGCAGGCCAAGGTCGCCGAACTGAAGGAGCGCGAGAAGAACCCGGCGGAGACGACGCCGGCCGATGGGACGTCCACCGAGGAACTCGACTACGTCGATCCGGCGGCCGTCGACGCGTCGGTCGTCGACGCCGGAGGCGCCGACGTCGGGGGCGACGGAACGGGAGGCGATGGGGCGGAGGACGACGCCGACCCGCTGAAGCGGGAAGTCGAGGCGATCCTCGGTCGGGAGGTCATCCCGCAGAGCCCGTCGACGCGGATCATGGTCGTGGGTGATGCGGACTTCATCGCCGATCGCAGCAACAACTCCCTTGGCAGATTGTTCGCGGTGAGCGCGATCGACTGGTTCACGGTCGGCTCCGATCTCATCTCGATCCAGTCGCGATCGTTTGTGGATCGGTCGCTCAGGGAGATGTCGGACGACGAACGCTTCTGGATCAAGGCTGCGAACATC
>BQJV01000587.1 GCA_021604885.1 Acidimicrobiales bacterium | reverse complement strand
CACGCCTTGGCGCGGTTGGTCGAGACGACGGTGGCAACCTGCTCCGGCAGACGGCCGATCAGCTCGGCGGCGCGGGGCTCGGTGCGGGCACGGAACTCGGTGAGCGCCTCGGTGGCCTCCTTGCGGGCGGTGGCGGCGTGCTCCTCGACGAACTCGGGGGCGGGAACCTCACGACCGACGATGGCGTCGGTGACGAGAAGGTTGATGCCCACGGAGGCGTAGGCGGCGGTCTTGACCTGATCGAGAACTGCGGTCATTGTTCGGACTCCTGAGAGGGTTGGGGGTGGATCCGACTGCACACTTCGGTGATCGGATGTGCTTACTATAGCTAGCAGTCAGCTCATGTCAACCACTTTCGCTAACAAAAGTACGCACCCATGTTGAACGCGCTTCACGTGATGGGCGAGTACTGGGAACCCGATGCCGACGAACCGACGGCGCTGGGTGCCCTCGTCGGCGCGGTCCGGAACGCAGAGAGCGTCTCGGCCCTGCGCGAGCTCGAGCGCCTGCTGTCTGGCTTCGTGCTCGGGCTCGACCTTCCCGTCGGCCCGCTCGTGGCGGCCGTACCGCCCGGCCCGGACCGGGTCGCGCACCCGGTGCCGTCCCTGGCGGCGTGTGTCGCCGAGGCGCTCGACGTCGATTCGGTGCGGGCCGTGCTCACCCGATCCTTCGCGACGCCGCAGCTGCGGGACACGCCGGTCGGTCGGCGCCGCGACGTGGTCGAAGCCGCCGGCTACGCGGTGAACGCCACCGTCCGGGGCCGGTCGGTCGTCCTCGTGGACGACGTCGTCCTCACCGGCACGACGCTCGACTATCTCGCGGAGATCCTGCTCGACGCCGGCGCTGCCGAGGTCGTGGGGATCGTGGCCGCCCGCACGCGCCTGCGCGACGGGTAGCGGCCCGGGCGAGGCTCAGCTGCCGCCGAGGCGGCGATCGATGAGTCGCTCGATCCAGCGGCTGATCGTGTCGACCTCCTGGGCCCCCTGGACCGGGAGGACCTCGTCGATCACGAGGGTCGGCACGGCGGTGACGCCGGACTGGATGGCGGCGTTGTGCTCGTCGAGCACCTCCTCGACGAGGGTGCGTTCGCGCTCGGCGGTGAGGCTCATGAACTCGTCGCGATCGACACCGACATCCCCGGCCAGTTCGGACAGCACGCCCCAGTCGGAGATCGTCCGGTTGTCGGTGAAGTACGCCTCGAGGAGCCGATGGTGGAAGTCGTCGGACGCCTCCGGCTCGATCAGCGCCAGGCTCTTCGCGGCCACATGAGCGGGCACGCTCGACACCGGCTGCGGGTTGTCGGTCGCCCACACGTTGAAGTTCGCCGCAGGCTCGACCTCGGCCGGGCGGAGCCAGGACTGCGTGTAGGCGACGAACTTCTCCTGGTCGGTCGCCTTGTTCTCGGTGCGGAGCAGGAACGCGCGCCACGAGACGTCGATCTGATCGCCGAAGCGGCGCTTCAGCTCATCGAGACGGACCGTCCCGACGTAGCACCAGGGTCAAAGGAAGTCGCTCCACGCGACGATCTGCACCGGGTCGGTCATGCTCCGAGAGTAGTGCCGCTACGGTCGGACGCCTATGGCGACGGCAGCGTTCATCGGATTGGGAGTCATGGGTCACCCCATGGCCGGGCATCTCGTGGCGGCCGGTCACGACGTGACCGTCTACAACCGCACAGCGACGAAGGCCGAGCAGTGGGTGGCCGACCACGGCGGCACTGCCGCGCCGACGCCGTCCGGCGCCGCCGCCGATGCCGAGTTCGTGTTCCTGTGCGTTGGCGACGACCCCGACGTCCGAGAAGTCACGACGGGCGAGGGCGGCGTCCTCGAGACCATGGCGACGGGCACGGTGCTCATCGATCACACCACCGCGTCGGCCGATGTCGCACGTGAGATCCACGCGGCCGCGGGGGAGCGCGGCGTCGGATTCGTCGATGCGCCGATCTCGGGCGGCCAGGCGGGCGCGGAGAACGGCACCCTCACCGTGATGTGCGGTGGTGGCCAGGATGACTTCGATCGGGCCGCCCCGATCATGGATGCCTACGCCCGCGCCGTCACCCTCCTGGGCGGGCCCGGCTCCGGGCAGCTGTGCAAGATGGTCAATCAGATCTGCATCGCCGGCCTGCTCCAGGGGTTGGCGGAGGGCGTCGACTTCGCGACCCGCGCGGGGCTCGACATCGACACGGTGGTCAACACGATCTCCCAGGGCGCGGCAGGTTCCTGGCAGATGGAGAACCGGGCGACGACGATGGCGGCCGACGAGTTCGACTTCGGGTTCGCCCTCGACTGGATGCGCAAGGACCTCGGCATCTGCCTCACCGAGGGGGACCGGGTCGGTGCGTCGCTTCCCGTGACGGCGCTGGTCGACCAGTTCTACGCCCGGCTCCAACGCCAGGGGCACGGACGCTGGGACACGAGCTCGCTGATCTCGCTCCTGCGCGGCTGACCCGCTGGAGTACGCTGCGCGCCATTCCCGGAGACGTCCCGCTGGGTCGGACACCGGACTTCTAC
>BQJV01000586.1 GCA_021604885.1 Acidimicrobiales bacterium | reverse complement strand
GTCGTCAGCTACCGCTGACACGCGACGCCGCGCCGAACGTCGGCGCGGCGTCGCCGACGTGGTTCACTCTCTGGGTGCCGAACCCGAGCGCGAGCAGACTCCCGAAGCCGAGCATGGGCGATCTCGTCGCCGGCATCTCGGTCGCCCTGGTGCTGATTCCCCAGTCGCTCGCCTACGCGGAGATCGCCGGCGTCCCGGCCCACATCGGATTGTTCGCGGCTGCGCTCCCGCCGCTTCTCGCTGCGCCGTTCATGTCGTCCCCCTATCTGCAGACGGGGCCTGTGGCGCTCACGTCGCTGCTCACCTTCGGTGCACTGTCCGGGCTCGCGGCAACCGGTTCCGCCGAATACGTCGAACTCGCCGCGCTCCTGGCACTGATCGTCGGCGTCACCCGGTTCCTGCTGGGACTGCTCCGCATGGGAACGCTCGCGTACCTGATGTCGCAGCCGGTGCTGCAGGGCTTCACGAGTGCCGCGGCGATCCTGATCGTCTCGTCGCAGCTCCCGTCGATGTTCGCCGTGGATCCCGACACCGACGGCGTGTTGCCGCGCGCCTGGTCGACCATCACGTCGCCGGGCGACTGGTCGGGCACGGCACTCGTCCTGACGATTCTGACGATCGTGGTCGTCCTCGGCTCGCGCCAGGTCCACAATCTGTTCCCCGGTGTGCTCCTCATGGTGATCGGCGCAACGGTCTGGAGCGCGACGACCGACTACGCCGGGCCGACGATCGGCGACCTGCCGGACGGCTTCATCACCCTCAGCCTCGATCTCCCCTATGACCAGTTCGGCGACCTGATCATCCCCGGCGTGGTGATCGCCCTGGTCGGGTTCGCCGAACCGGCGTCGATCAGCCGCACGTTCGCCGCGCTCGATCGCATCCCCTGGAGCGCCAACCGGGAGTTGATCTCGTCGGGCGTGGCCAACGTGACGTCCGCGATCTCCGGTGCGTTCCCGGTCGGCGGCTCGTTCTCGCGCAGCTCACTCAACCGGTTCGCCGGGGCCAAGAGCAACTGGTCCGGCGCGGTCACCGGCGCCGTCGTGATCGCCGCGCTCCCGCTGGCGTCGAACCTCGAGACGCTCCCCCGCGCCGTCCTCGGCGCCGTGGTCTTCACCGCCGTCTACCGACTCATCCAACCGAAGCCGATCATCCGCATGTGGCGCCAGAGTGCGCCCCAGGCAGCCATCGCCACGGGCACCTTCGCCGCGACGCTGCTGTTCTCCCCCAACGTCGAACGGGGGGTGCTGCTCGGCGTCGGCCTTGCCCTCGGCTTCCATCTGTACCGCGAGATGCGCGTGGATCATGTCTACGAACTCGATGGCGACACGCTCGTCGTGCGGCCGGCGGGCGTCGTGTGGTTCGCCTCCACGCCGGCCTTGGAGGACGCCTTCCGGGATGCGGTCAACGAGCACCCGGAGGCGAAACGCATGGTGGTCGACGTCGGGCAGTGCGGCCGGCTCGACTACTCGGGAGCCAACACGCTCGCCGAACTGATCGCCGATCTCGAAAAGGACGGGATCACGGTCGAGTTCGCCAACATCCCCGATCACGCGGCTCGCGCCCTGGCCGTCTTCCTCGGCGGCTCGCACGGCGTACCGGCGATCGAGGATCTGCCGAGCGCGACCCGCTACCAATGGGTCGCCCCGTGGCGGCGATGACCCCGCGAGCACGCGGCGGCTCGCACTAGCGTCACGCCAAGCCCTCGTACGGAGGAGTTGGCGGTGAGCGGTCGGAGAACCTGGGTCGTCGCGATCGTCGTGCTCGCGCTCGTCGCCGCTGCCTGTTCCGGAGACGGCGCCGACGAGGCGACCGTCATCGCCAGTGGAGCCGGCCGGTCGGGAACGGTGGTCCAAGCTCTCGACGACGCCTTGATCCCGGTGCTCGCCACGCCCATCGGTGACCCCGCGGACCGCCAGATTCGCCTGTGGGACTGGCAGGTCGAGACCATGACCCGCCAGTACGAGGCCGGCAACGGATGGCTCGGCGCCGACCTCGACGACGCCATCGGACCGGTCGGCGGTGCGCCGTTCAGCTACTTCATCGCGGCATGGCTGGCGTCGTTCGACACGACGAACGCCCGGCTGGCCCAGGACCTCATGGGCGACCAGAACTGGCGGGATGCACCGTCGATCATCTTCCCGTCGATCGTGCTGACCCTGTTCGTCGACGACGCGGTCGGCGCCTCGGCGCCGACATCGGACGAGGGGGCCACCGGGGTCATCGACGGCGACGATCTCCTGCTCGCCGTCGCCCGGGTGCCGGTCGCCCAGGAGTCGGGCGGACTCTGCAGCGCGGTCATGGACTTCGTCCACGACGGGCTCCAGATGGTGTTCGACGCCTTGCTGATCGACTCGGACGTCCCCGTCCTGTCCTTCTTCACCGATCTGCTCGACGCGGTCATCCAGCTCTTCGGGGATCTGCTGACCGAACTCGTCGAGATCCTCACCGCGCCGGTTGCCGCAGCGATCTCGGCCGCGCTCGGCATGATCCATCTCGTGACGATGGTTGCGGACA
>BQJV01000585.1 GCA_021604885.1 Acidimicrobiales bacterium | reverse complement strand
CAACTGGGACACGATCCCGTTCCTGAAGCACACCGGGGTGGTCGTGGATCACGCCGAGCGGGGGTTCGTGCGGCTGCGGATGCCGTTCGAGCCGAACGTCAACCATGTCGGGATGATGTATGCCGGTGCGCTCTTCACCCTCGCGGAGGTCCCCGGTGGCACGATCTTCCTCACCACGTTCGACCCGAAGCGGTACTACCCGATCGTGAAGGATCTGAAGATCCGCTTCCGGCGCCCGGCGATGACCGACATCACCGTCGAGGTCCGCATGACCGACGAGGAGGCCGAGCGGGTGATGGCCGAGGCCGACGCCAACGGCAAGGCCGACTACTCGTGGGAATGTGAACTGAAGGACGCGACCGGCGAGGTGGTGGCGATCACGCAGAACGAGTATCAGCTCCGGGCCCACGACCTGGGCTGACCTCGACCCCGTCCACCCAGACCCGGCGGATCGCGTCGGCCCCGCGCCGCACGATCTTCTCGAACACCCGGGCGTCGTCATCGATGTCCGGCCAGACGCCGACCGCGTCGAGGTCGACTGCGATCGCGTCGAAGTGCCGTCCCGGTTCCAGCACACCGGCCGGGATCCCGAGCAGGTCCGCGCCGCCTGCCGTCGCCATCCAGAATGCCTGCACGACGTCGATCGGATCGCCGAGGTGGCGGCTGCTGGTCACGGCATGGGCGCACTGTCCGACGAGCGAGGCCTCGGCGCCGCCCGCGATGTCGGTGCCGAGCCCGATCCGCAGCCCGGAGTCGATCGCGGCTCGAGCGGGGAAGACGCGCTCCGAGAAGTAGGCGTTGCCCAACGGGCAGTGCGCCACCCCGGCGCCGCGGCCGATGAGCCTCGCGCGGTCATCGCCGGTGAGGTGTGTCGCGTGGGCGAGCACCGTGTGCTCGGCGATCAGTCCGAAGCGCTCGAGCGCCGCGGCGTCCGTCGTGCCATGGCGATCGAGCACGTAATCGTGTTCCCAGTCGCTCTCCGAGCAATGGGTCTGGATGCGGGTGGCGGTGGTCGCGGCGAGCTCCCCGAGGCCCTCGAGCGTGGCATCGGTGCAGGCGGGGATGAAGCGGGGCGTGACGATCGGTTCGACGAGCCCGGGCCGACCGCCCAGGCCTCGGATCGCCTCGATCGAGCGGGCGCTCGCTGCTACCGCGTCCGTGGCGGTGGCATCGCGGTACCACTCGGGCGTCCCGGTCGGATCGTCCATCGCGACGCGCCCGACGAAGGCCCGCTGCCCGTGCCGGTGACAGGCCTCGGCGAGCGCGGTCGTGGCCGGCTCGTGGATGCTCGCGTGGTACACCGCCGTGGTCGTGCCGAGGCCCAGGAGCGTGGGGACCATCGACGCCCAGACCTGCTCGGCGAACCCCAGGTCCGCGCAGCGCGCCTCGAGCGGGAACGTGTGGTCGAACAGCCACTCCTCGAGCGGCCGGTCGAGCGCGGTGCCGAGCTGGGGCCATTGGGGCGCGTGGATGTGGGTGTCGATCAGACCTGGGAGCAGCACCGTCGTCGACGGGAGTTCGATGTCGATCGAGTCGCCCGCGGTGGCGGGCCGGATCGATTCGATGCGGCCGGCGGCGTCGATCGCGATCACGCGGTCGGGCTGGACGGTGAGCGTGTCCGGGTGCGGCGTCTGGTGGATCGTCGCCCGGACGGTGAACGCCTCGCTCATGCGACGGCGATGATCTCGACGTGGGGGCAGAGGAAGAAGCCGTCGGGTCGGTCGGCCCAGTCCCGCCACGCTGCAGCGATGTCGTCGAGCTCGGCTCGTGTCGCCAGCCCGTCGCGCACGGCGATGTCGCCATAGCTCGACTGGAGGACGCGGTCGGCCCAGACGCCGGACCACCAGGCGCGGCTGTCGGGGTCGGCGAACTCCCAGGTGGACGACGTGACGGTGATGTCGGTGAAGCCGGCGGCCTGCGTCCAACCGAGCAGATGGCGCCCCGCGTTGGCGTCGTGGTCGAGGCCCGCGGTCATGCGCTGGTACAGCTCCATCCAGCGGTCCATGCCGTCGTTGCCGGGCGCCCACGCCATCGCGCCATAGTCCGCATCGCGCGCGGCGACGATCCCGCCGGGAGTCGTGACCCGGCGCATCTCGCGTAGCGCGTCGACGGGTCGGTCGAGGTGCTGCAGCACCTGGTGGGCGTGGACGAGATCGAAGCGGTCGTCGTCGAAGTCGAGCGCGTCGACGTCGCCGAGCGCGAACGACGCCACGTCGCCATGGTCTCGTGCGGCCTCGTCCACGACCGTCTCCGACGCATCGATCCCGATCACCTCGCCGGGCGCGACCCGGCCGGCGATCTCCGCGGTGAGGTTGCCCGGCCCGCAGCCGACATCGAGGACGCGCATGCCCGGGCGGAGGCGTTCCTCGACGTACGCCGCCGAGTTCGCGATCGTGCGGCTCTTGTGGGAGCGCAGGACCGACGCGTGGTGTCCATGGACGTACTCGGGCTCGGCCGTCATCGCTCGGACCCTAGTGCGACCCCCCACTTCTCGAACTGGTGGGAACCCATCGGGCGAAGCCCGAT
>BQJV01000584.1 GCA_021604885.1 Acidimicrobiales bacterium | reverse complement strand
TTGGATGTCACACGGCCCTCGTGGACCAGCACCTCGTCAGCGCGAGCAGACTCGACATCGGCGGCGAGGGGCAGCTCCTCCCACTCGGCGCGGATCGCCGCGGCACCGGCGTCGGCCGCGGCCCGGGTGTCGCCGATGACGACGGCGAGATGGTCTGCTTCCCAGCGACTGACATCACACGGCACGTCCGAGCGGCCGTTCTGCTCGACACCGATGAGCACGGGTTGGTCGAACATGGTGAGCCCGTATTCGTTGACGGGCACATCCGCCGCGGTCACGACGGCCACGACGCCCTCCGTCGCCTCCGCCGCGGCCACGTCGAGTGAGAGCAGCCGGGCGTGGGGCTGATTCGTGAACACGACGACCGCATGGAGCGCATCCGGCGGCACACGATCCGTCGGGTAGGTCGCCGCGCCGGTGACCTTCGCCGCCGCGTCGAAGCGGACGGCCGACTCGCCGACGCCGCCCGCGTTCACGAGGACCGTCCGGCCACGCGCACAGCGGTGGCGATCGGGTAATAGCCGGTGCACCGGCAGAGGTTGCCGGCGAGACCGAGCTCGATCTGTTGGTCGGTGGGGCTCGCCGCGTCGTCCAGCAGGGCGGAACCGGCGACGAGGAATCCGGGAATACAGAACCCGCACTGCACCGCGAACTCGTCGACGAACGCCGACTGGAGCGCCGAGAGCCGCTCGCCGTCGGCGAGATCCTCGACCGTGCGCACGTCACTGCCGTCCGCCTGCGCGGCGGGCACGAGACAGCTCATCACCGCGGCACCGTCCATGCGCACGGTGCACGCGCCGCACTCCCCCTCCGCGCAACCTTCCTTCACGCCGCGAACAGGCGGCGAGAGTTCGTCGCGCAACCAATCGAGCAACGTGGTGCCGGCCGCACCCGCGCCGACCACGAGCCGTCCGTCCACGTGGACCTCGATCGGCGTGCCGTCGGTGATCTCCCGATGGAGCGGCGACCCGCCCGGAAGCCGGGTGCCGAGCAGTGGCGAATCATCGGGCCAGTGGGCGGCCGCGTCGCCGCCGGCGACCGCGGCCAACGCGCGCCCGATCAGCGTGCCCGTGACGGCTCGCCGGTAGTCGGCGGTCGCCCGTACGTCGTCGATGGGCTCGATCTCGGCGGCCACCGCGGCTGCCGTGGTGCTGATCGCCGCAGCGTCCAACGTCGTGCCGACGAGCGCCTCGCGGAAGGCATCGCTCAGCACGACGGTGGCCGCCACCGAGCCGAGCGCGAGGCGGGCGTCGGTGACGGTCCCTCCGTCGCGCGTGATGACCAATCCCGCGTGGACGACGGAGATGGCCTGTGCCTTGCGGAGCCCCAGCTTCACCCAGATCCCGTCCTGATCTGCGGCGAGCTTGGGCACGCCGATGGCCGTGATCAGCTCATCGGGCTCGCACACCGTCGAGCGGAACCCGGTGAAGAAGTCGGCGACCGCGACCTCGCGCTCGACCTCGGTGTCGCCGACCAGGCGCGAGAGGACGACGGACGCGTCGAGCGCCATCAGCGCGCTGATCGAGTCGTTGGCCGGGCTGGCCGTGGCGAGGTTGCCGGCGAGCGTCGCCCGGTTCCGCAGCTGGGGGGAACCGATCTCCAGGCATGCCTGGGCGAGCGGCAAGGCATGACGTACGAAGCGCGGATCGCCGACGATCTGGTTGTGTGTGACGCCACCGCCGAGCACGAAGGCGTCGTCGGTCTCGGCGATCTCGTGGGCACCGGCGACGGCGCTGAGGTCGACGAGCGTGACCGCCGGGCCTGGGGTGCGAGCAAGGTCGAGCACGAGGTCGGTGCCACCCGCCACCGGGCGTGCGCCCGGGTTGTCGCGCAACGCGCCCAGCGCGGCGAGCCAGCTGGCGGGCCGGAGCACGCGCTCGATTCGCGCTCCCGGCCGTTGCACCTCGTGGAGCTCACCGATGACGCTCATCGCCCTATTCTCGCTCCACTCCGGTGAACAGAACGGCCACCCTGGTTCCTGCGGGCGGCGGCGAGGCCATCAGGCCCGCGAGCCCCGCCGTGCCGGTGGCCGACACGAGGACGCCTGCCTCGCGGCCGAGCTCGTGCGCCCGCACGACGGTCGCCTCGTCGGCGACAACCGGTTCGCCGCCGGTCTCGCGTGTGCGGCGCAGCAGCGGCACCCAGTCGTAGGTGATGTCGTCGAGAATCCCTGATGCCGCGCTGGCGGGATCTTCCCACGGCCACATGAAGTCCTCCGGCGTGCGCTCGGCCGCATCGAGGTCGAACGCGGGGGCGAGGCGATCCCACGCCCGCCGAAGCGGTGCACAGCCCGCCGTCTGCACGGGATGGAGCGGAACGGCGCCCAGACCGAGCGATGTCGCTGTGGCCAGCGCTCCGCCACCGACCTGCACGTAGAGCCGTTCGAGTCCGTCGACCTGGTCGGCCAGTTCCCATCCGATGGTGCGGCCACCGTCGAACGTCGACGGCGTGTCGGTGCCCTGCACGCTGAAGGCGCGTGCACCCGCGGCGACCTCCTCGCCGAATCGGAGGTAGCAGGGATCGCCCGCTTCGCCCTCCC
>BQJV01000583.1 GCA_021604885.1 Acidimicrobiales bacterium | reverse complement strand
CAGTCGGCGTCGGCGGTGCCGTCCTCGAACGACCCTCTCGGGTAGCGGTCCCGTAGCGGCGGGAACCAGACCGTCTCGGCCCACTGGTCGTAGGCCGCAGTGTCCGGCGTGCCGACGATGTAGCCGCCGACCCCGTCGTCGTCCTCCACCACGAACGCGCACTCGGGATGCCGCACGAGGTAGGGAGCGACCCACACCTCGCCGGTGATGCGCGGGTCGGTGTAGAGGTGGGTGGCATCGGATCCGTTGTCGCCCGTCCGCAGGCAGATCTCGTAGCACGCGTCCGTGTCGGCGGGTTCGAAGGGGCGGATGCGGGGTTCGCTCATAGGGGCACCGGACGGGGCCCGGTCCGGCCCAGCGTGCCATAGAGCATCCCGACGATCACGATGACGCCGCCCACGACGGTCCAGACCTCCGGCACCTCGGAGAACCCGATCCACGCCCAGATCGACGCGGCGACCGTCTCGACCGGCGTGAACATCGCGACTTCCCCAGCAGGCGCGTACTTCGGGGCGTGGGTGTGGAGCAGGCGGCCGAGCGGGTTGAAGACGAAGCCCATCCCCACGAACGCGAAGAGGGCCCGCCCGTCGATCGCGAAGGTGACGCCGACCGCGAGACACACGATCATCACGAACACGGCCGCGGTACTCAGACCGACGAGTCGGCTCATCGCCGGCCATCGTCGCCAGAGGTTCATGTTCGTGGCGAACGCGAAGATGGCGAGCAGGGCGAGGAGGTCACCGTCGAGCGTCGGCTCGCCGATCGAGCGGACGACGATCACGACCACGCCGGAGAACGTGATCGCGATCGCGGTCCACACCCGGCGGCTCGTCGACTCACCGAAGAACGCCTTGCCGATGAGGGCAGCCACGATCGGCGACGCAGCGACGATCACCACGACGTTCGCCACCGACGTGCGGGTGACCGCGGTGACGAAGGCGAGCTGCGAGACGGTCGCGCCGACCGCCACGGCCAGCAGGGGCCAACCGGCCGCCCGGAACGCCCGCACCGGCCCCGGCTCCCGCCGCACCGTCCCGATGCCGAGGTACAGCACGAGCGAGAACGCGGCGACCCAGAACGAGATCGTCCACGCCTCCTCCTCGCTCCAGCGGATGAAGAAGGAGTCCGTGGACACCATCAGCATCCCGCCCGCGGCGTAGAGCCAGCCTCGCGTGCGATTGGTCACCGACGAGCGCTCATGACCAGAAGGCCACCACGTCGCCGGGGTCCTCGCCCGCGAAGAGCTCCACCACGTCGGTCCCCCGGTGGCCCACCACGGGCGGGAGGCCGCGGCTGCAATGCCGCGACCACATGGCGAGCGTGTACGCGCCGACGTCGCGGATCAGCAACAGGTCGCCGCGTTCGGCGTGGGCGAGCGGCCGTTCGACCGCCAGCAGGTCACCCGAGAAGCAGAGTGGGCCGGCGACCGTGGTCGGCTCGGCGGGGCCGGCTTTCGGGTTGCCATCCGGGTCGAGCACAACCATCTCGTGGTCCCAGCTGTCGGGTTGGTACACGCGACGCAGGAACATGTCGGCGCCCGCGTGCACGACCATCGTGCGCACCCCGTTCACGTCTTTGACAGCCTCGATCCGGCTGACCAGCCAGCCCCGGCCCGCCTGGACCCACCGGCCGAGCTCGGTCACGATCCGCCGCGTGCCCCACGCAGTCGTGCGCGACAGCATGGCGGTCCAGTCGTCGAGCGTCGGCGGCTCGGGGTCGGCGTCCGTGTAGCGCACGGGCAGGCCGCCGCCGACGTCAACCCAGTCGAGATCGAGGGCGGCTGCTGCGTCGCAGGTGGCGTTGACGGCGGCGTCGATCAGCTCGAGTCCGACGCCCTGCGAGCCGGTGTGCACGTGGAGACCCCGCACGACCGGATACCGGGCGACCAGCTCGGCGGCCCGTTCGAGGGGCACGCCGAACTTGCTGTCGGCCGACACCGTGCTGGTGAAGCCGATCGACCCGGCGCCCGAACCCGGGTTGACCCGGAGGCCGACCTGCGTCCCCGCGGGGACGCCGATGGCGTCGAGCCGACGGAGCTCGTCCTCGTGGTCGGCGTTGATCCACAGGCCCAGCTCCGCCGCGGCCCGGAGCTCGGCGTCGGTCTTGGCCGGCGAGTCGAAGACGATCCGGTCCGGGGCGCAGCCCGCGGCTCGGGCGAGCTCGACCTCCTCCCATGAGGCAGCTTCCAACCCGGCGCCCCGCTCGACGACGGCGGCGAGGAGCCGGACCACCGGGTTCGCCTTGATCGCGACCGTGTGGAGGGTGTCGGCCGGGAAGGCCGCGTGGAGACGACCGAGATCCGCTTCCATGCGGGCGAGGTCGTGGAAGATCACGGCCCGCGATTCGTCGTGCCACAGGCCCGCCGAGCGTGCCGCGTCGAGCACGGGCGCGACCTCGGCGACGGGCAGGCGCCGCACCGGTTGTTCGGTCACGAAAACAGGTCGGGGGTCAGCACCGCGGTCTGGAGCTTGTGGTGCAGCTCCTCGGCGCAGCTCCGGAACCAGGCGGCGCCCGCGTCCGGTCGATCGGCGTGTTCGCGCACG
>BQJV01000582.1 GCA_021604885.1 Acidimicrobiales bacterium | reverse complement strand
CCTCGTCCTCCGGCTCGGGGACGACGTATTCGCCGCCCGGATCGCCGAGGGTGGTCGGGGGCGCGGTCGTCGACGTGCTCGTGCTGGTCGTGGAGGTGCTGGTGGTCGTCGTGGTCGGTGCGGCGGTCGCGTCGTCGCCGCTCGCGCAGGCGTTCAGCACGGCGAGTGACGCTGCCATGGCACCCGACGACCGCAGGAAGCGACGGCGGTCGACCCCGGTGCGGTCCGCGGCCTGCTCGATCCGGGTCAGCATCCGGCCGGCGATGGCCCGCTGGCGCGGCGTGGCCGGCTCGGGGAGGAACTCGCCGTTCGAGAGCGACCCGGGCCACACGGGCAGCACCGGAGGGCGATCCGTTTGTCGGTCCCGTGCCCGTCGCCACTGGCTCGTCATGGTCGGAGGCTAGGTCACCGGCGCCGTCGCACACCGGCAGCGACGGCCGGGGCCTACGCTGGCGCCGTGGCGAGCACGGTTCGGGGGCTTCTGGGGCGACGTGGGGCTCCCGCCGTCGTCTTCGCGTCCGCAATCGCCGTCCTGCGGCTTCCGAGCTTCGTCAACGAGCTGTTCGATCCGGACGAGGCGGCTATCTCTGCCCAGGCGATCGGCCTGTGGCGCGGAGGGGAGCTCTACGTCGACGGGATCGACCGCAAGCCGCCGGTCGCGGCCTTCGTCTACGAGTGGAGTCATCGGCTCGTCGGCAGCACCGACCTGCGTCCGCTCCACTCGCTCGCCGCCGTCCTGCTCCTCGTCGCCGCCGTCGTCATCGCACGCGAGGCCCGGCGCCACGGTGGCCGCGAGGCGATGTGGTGGGGCGGCGCCCTGATGATCGGCGGCGCGCTGGCCATGGTGCCGGTGGACGCCCAGGCGGCGAACTACAGCCATCTCGCGATGCCGTTCGGCGCGGTCGCGATCGTCGCGGCGCGACGCGGCACCGACCGCGCCGCGTTCCTCACGGGCCTGGCGCTGGCGGTCGCGACGCTCACGCGGCAGACGTGGGCCATCGGCGTGATCCCGGCGACGGTCGCCATCTGGCGGTTCGGGTCCTGGCGCCGGCATCTCCCGATCGCGTTCGTCGGCGGGCTCATCCCGATCGGCCTCGTCGCGTTGGCCGTGCCCTGGGACGACTTCACCTACTGGGCGTTCGAGAGCAACGGGAGTTTCGTGCTCGCGGGCGCCGAGCCTGGCCGCGTGATCGGGCGGGCGCTGGTGAGCGTCGGCATCTTCGCCGCGTTCCACCTCGCCGCCGTGTTCGTGGCGCGGCGGGCACCGCTGCGGGCGAACGTCGACCTGTGGCTCTGGATCGCAACCGGCCTCGTCGCCGTGGCGGCCGGCTATCGGTTCTACGGCCACTACTGGCTCCAGGTGGTGCCGCCGCTGGCGCTTCTCGCCGCGATCGAGATGCGCACGCTCGCCCCGCGCCGGCAGCGACAGCTCGGCGCGCTGGTGGGTGCGACTGCGCTCGTCGCCCTCGTCCTCGCGTGGACGCCGGCGACCGTCCGAGAGCTGCCCGATCCCGCCCCGCTGGCCGAGTTCGTCGTCGCCAACTCGGGGGAGGACGAGACCGTCCTGGTGTGGGGCAACTTCCCGGAGGTCTATTGGGCTTCAGAGCGGCGACCGGCGGGCGGATTCGTGAGCATGGACTTCGTGACGGGTCGCTCCGGTGCTCGCGACAACGGCCCCCACACGATCGACGATGCGCCCGATCGCGGCTACCCGCACCTCCTCGCTGCACTCGACAGCGATCTGCCGGCGGTGATCGTCGACACCCAACCGTCGGCGTTTCGGGAGTACGGGGACTACCCGATTGCGCTGTTCCCCGAACTCGCGGCGATCGTCGCCGCGGAATACGACGATCCGGCCGAGGTCGACGGCTTCACGGTCTACGTCAAGACCCAAACTGGTGGGAACTGATCGGGCTTTGCCCGATCAGTTCCCACCAGTTCGAAGAATTGTGTGTGTTTGTGTGTGACGGGCGTCGTCAGGCGCAGCACGGCGCCGGCACCGGATGGATCAGACCGGGCTGACGCCGTCGCTTCGGTATCAGGCGCCGCAGTCGCCACATGAGCGGCGGGCGGCAACAGGGTGTCGCCCGCTCGGCGCGACGCACGCCTCGTTCGACGCGTCGACGGTGCTCATCGAGGACGAATCCGGGGTCGTGGTGCGGGAGCATGGTTTCACGATCACCTGAGCGGATGTAAAGTACAAGCGACGAGTTGTAAACGGATTCCGTCAGCATTGCTTGACAATTCGACGAGCGCTGACGTCTGCGGAGGGCACCCATGGAACTGACGCTCCAACACCTGCGACTGCTGCGTGAAGTCGCCCGACGGTCCACGATCACCGCGGCGGCCGACTCGCTCGGATACACACGCTCGGCGGTGTCGCAGCAGCTGATGGGGCTCGAGAAGTCGACCGGGGTCGCCGTCCTGGAACGGGTCGGTCGCGGCGTGCGGCTCACCGACGCCGGACGCGCACTGGTTCGTCACGCCGACGATGTCCTCGACGGCATGGAGGCGGCGCAGGCGGCGCTCGAGTCGGTCGCCACGACGGTGCGGGG
>BQJV01000581.1 GCA_021604885.1 Acidimicrobiales bacterium | reverse complement strand
GCGTTCCACACGCCGCTCATGGCCCCGGCCCGCGATCGGCTCCGCAAGGCGATCGACCAGGTCGAGTTTCGTGACCCGGAGCAGCCGGTCTACGCGAACGTCGACGCCACCTCCCACACGGACGCGACGGACTGGCCGGATCTGCTCGGCGCCCAGCTGTGCTCGCCGGTCCGCTGGCGCCAGACCCTGCGCACGCTCGAAGTCGACGGCTTCAACACGTTCGTCGAGCTCGGCCCCGGCACCGTGCTCACCGGCCTCGTCAAGCGCACGGTGAAGACGGGCAACCGCATCAACATCGCGACACCCGCGGATCTCGACGGGCTGCTCGAACAGCTCGCCGGGAAGCCGCAAACCGACGCGGCCCTTCTCGAAGGCGAGCACCTCTTCGCGACCGAACGCCTCGTGGTCTCGCCGTCCACTGGCGTCTTCACGCTCGCGCCGGGAATCGAGGCCGGGCTGCGAATCGACGTCGGCCATGTGCTCGGCACCGTCGGCTCGCAGGACGTCGTGTCGTCGTTCGAGGGCGAGGTCATGGGCGTGCTCGCGCTCGAGGGCGAGCGGGTCAGCTCCCGCCAGCCGATCGCCTGGCTGAGGACACGCTGATGACCGTTCGCGCCATCGGCTACGGCACCTCGCTACCGGAGAAGATCCTCACCAACGACGATCTCGCCGAGATGATGGACACCAACGACGAGTGGATCCGGGCCCGGGCCGGCATCGGGGCCCGCCACGTCGGCGGCGTCACGTCGGAGATGGCTACAGAGGCCGGGGCGGCAGCGTTGAAGGACGCCGATCTCTCCCCCGCCGACATCGACCTCATCGTGCTGTGCACGTCCACGCCGGATCAGCGGCTGCCGGCCACGTCCGCCGTGGTGCAGGCGAACCTGGGGCTCACCTGCGGCGCGTTCGACGTCAACGCCGTGTGCGCCGGCTTCACCTACGGCTACGTCACCGCCTACGGCCTGATGAACGCACCGACCGGGCCGGATCGGGTGCTCCTGATCGGCGCCGACGCCCTGTCGCCGATCATGGACTGGACCGACCGCGGCACGGCGATCCTCTTCGGCGACGGTGCCGCCGCCGTCGTACTCGAGAAGCACGAGCAGGGTGAGCTTCTGGCCTTCGACTTCGGGGCCGACGGCAACCTCCAGCCGATCCTCTACTGCGACCACGACGGCTTCATCACCATGGAAGGCCGCGAAGTGTTCAAGAAGGCGGTCCGTGCGGTCACCCAGTCGGTCGAGAACGTGCTGCGCAAGGCCGAGATCGAGCCCGGTGAGATCGACGTCGTCCTCCCCCACCAGGCCAACATCCGCATCATCGAGGCCGTCGCCCAGCGAATCGGCATCCCGATGGAACGCAACGTGACGGTGCTCGAGACCACCGGCAACACGTCGGGTGCGTCCATCCCGCTCGCCATGGCGAAGGCGGCCGACGACGGCCTGCTCGAGCCGGGCAAACTCGTTCTCATGGCGGGCTTCGGTGCTGGCATGGCGTGGGCGTCCGCCGTCGTGCGCTGGTGAAATCGACGGTGCAACCCCATAGGAGTCGAACCAATGACTGACCCCACGAGCCGCGTCGTGCTCGTCACCGGCGGCAATCGCGGCATCGGCCTCGCGACCGCGAAGCACTTTCAGGCCGCGGGCCACACGGTCGCGGTCACGTCCCGCTCCGGCGACCCCGTCGACGCCGAGGGCATCACCGTCGTGAAGTGCGATGTGACCGACGGCGCGTCCGTCGACGCGGCGATCACGGAGCTCGAGGAGTCGATCGGAGCGGTCGAGGTCCTGGTGAGCAACGCCGGCATCACGAAGGACGGTCTCGTCCTGCGCATGGCCGACGACGACTTCACCGACGTGCTCGACGCCAACCTCACCGGCGGATTCCGCGTCGCCAAGCGCGTCGCCAAGGGCATGATGCGGGCCCGTTGGGGACGCATGATCTTCGTGTCCTCCGTCGTCGGGCTCGGCGGCCAGGCCGGCCAGGCCAACTACGCCGCGTCGAAAGCGGGCCTCATCGGACTCGCCCGTTCGCTGGCCAAGGAGTTCGCGAGCCGCAACATCACGGCCAATGTCGTTGCGCCCGGCCCGATCGAGACGGACATGCTCGCCGCCCTCACCGACGACCAGCGCGAGGGCATGCTCGCGATGGTCCCGGCGGGGCGTCTGGGCGCTCCGGAGGAGATCGCCGCCGCGGTCGCCTTCCTCGCATCCGACGAGGCCGCCTACATCACCGGTACCGTTCTGCCGGTCGATGGCGGCCTTTCCATGGGCTGATCAGGCCAATCTGACTAGCCTTCGACCGACAACCAGCAATGGAGAAACCAAGTGAGTGACAACTTCGAGCGCTTCAAGAAGTGCGCCGTCGACGTACTTTCCGTCGAAGAAGACAAGATCGTCCCGGACGCCACGTTCGAGAGCCTCGACGCCGACAGTCTCGACCTCGTCGAGCTCGTCATGGCGCTCGAGGAGGAGTTCGACGTCAACGTCGAAGAGGAAGAGCTCGAGGGTGTGACCACCATCCAGGGCGCCTTCTCGCTGGTCGAATCGAAGCTCTGAT
>BQJV01000580.1 GCA_021604885.1 Acidimicrobiales bacterium | reverse complement strand
GCATCCCTTCTGGGCGCGCCTGGCCGAGAGCGGCACGCCCTTCGTCCTCCATGTCGGGGGCGCGCCGCTCCAGCTCGACCCGGGGTGGGCGAACAACGGCCGCGCCGCCGCGAAGGACTGGCTCGGTGGCGGCGAGAACGTGCGGGCCCGGGATTACGCGGTCATGCACCACGCGCCGGAGACCTGGGTGTCGATGATGCTCATCGACGGCGTGTTCGAGACCTTCCCGGACCTGCGCGGCGCCGCCGTGGAGCTCGGCGCCGGCTGGGTCCCGTCGATGCTCGACCGCCTCGACCGGCTGATCCGCAGCTGGAGCAAGGTGGACACGTATCTGGCCGAGATCGAGCGCACCGCGACGGAGACTCTGCGCTCGCAGATGGGGTTCACCCCGTTCGTCTTCGAGGACGTCGGGCGCCTCATCGATGAGACCCACGACGACCTCTACCTCTTCTCCAGCGACTACCCCCACACCGAGGGCGGTCGGGATCCGATCGGCCGGTTCGAGGTGAGCCTCGGCGACCGCAGCGAGGCGACGCGCGATCGCTTCTACACGGAGAACTTCCTCAAGCTCTGGCCCGACGCTCGCGTGGCCTGAGGCGGCGAGCGGTCGACCCGCTCAGCCCCAGCTCGACGGATAGTCCGGATCGGACACCGACCGCGCCGCGTCCGTCATCTCGAGCGGCCGGAAGGTGTCGACCATCACCGCCGTCTCCTCCGTGCGCTCGGCATCGGCCGACGCCTCGACACTGCCCGGTTGCGGGCCGTGGACGAAGCCGGCCGGATGGAAGGACATCGACTCACGGCCGATGCCTGATCCGCGCCGACTCATGAAGTCGCCGTCGGCGTAGAACAGCACCTCGTCACTGTCGACGTTGGCGTGGTGGTACGGCACCTTGATCGCTTCGGGATGGAAGTCGAACGGCCGCGGAACGAAGGAACACACGACGATGCCGGGCGCCGCGAAGGTCTGATGCACCGGCGGCGGCTGATGGATGCTGCCGACGATCGGCTCGAAGTCGCGGACGTTCAACGCCCACGGGTACACGCAGCCGTCCCACCCGACGACGTCGAACGGATGGTGCTCGTGGGTGTGCCACGTGCCGCCCCCGGCCGAGCGCACGAGCACGTCGACATCACTGCCTTCGCGTTCCATCGGCTCGCTCGGCATCCGGAGGTCACGCTCGCAGAAGGGTGCGTGTTCGAGGAACTGGCCCTGCGGTGACAGATACCGATCCGGGACCGACACGACACCGGTGGTCGCGATCACCAACGCCCGCAGGTCGGTGACCTCTGCCCAGCGATGGGTGATGCCCGACGGTACGACGACATAGTCGCCAGGCGCGACGGCGAGCGCGCCGACAACCGTCTCGAGGACCGCGGAGCCGGCCTGCACGAACACGATCTCGTCGCCGACCACCGAACGGGTGAGTGCGCTGTCGGTGTCCGCCGCGACCCACGCGAGGCTGACGTCCGCGTTGCGGAGCAGCACGTGACGGGCGAGCACCGGATCGGCCCCGTCGGCCGGTGTGGCGAGCTCGGCGGGCCGAAGATGATGAGGTCGGAGCGGCGCCTCGACGGACGACGCGACGGGCTCGACCTCCGGAGCGGGACGGATCGCCTTCACCGCCGAGGGCGACCGCCGGTGGTACAGCAGCGTCGACTCGCCGGAGAATCCGTGTCGCCCGATCAGCTCCTCCGAGAGCCGCCGGCCGTCCGCGTCGCGATGATCGACATGGCGCTTCGACGGCACACGACCCACTCGTTGGTAGTACGGCACGACTCAGCCTCCCCGACGATCAGTCAAGGTTGCCCCGACGCTGCTGCTCGCGCTCGATCGATTCGAACAGCGCCTTGAAGTTCCCCTCGCCGAAGCCCACCGCCCCGCCTCGCTGGATGATCTCGAAGAAGAGCGTGGGCCGATCGGTCACCGGCTCGGTGAAGAGTTGGAGCAGGTGCCCATCCGGTTCGTCGTCGACGAGGATGCCGAGCCGCCGAAGCGCATCCCACGGCAGATCGAGATGGTCGAGCCGCACGCGGACATCGTCGAAGTACTCGTCGTTGGCTTCGAGGAAGCGCACGCCGCGCTGACGCAGCGCGGCGATGGTCGAGACGATGTCGTCGGTCGCCATCGCGATGTGCTGGACGCCCGGGCCTCGGTACGTGTCGAGGTACTCCTGGATCTGGCTGCGCTTGAGTCCGTCGGCCGGCTCGTTGAGCGGCATCACCACGCCGTGGCCGTTCGTCACGACCGTCGACCGCAGCGCCGAGTAGCGGGTGGCGATCTGCGACTCGTCGAAGTGGCGCAGCTGGGTGAACCCCATCACGTCCTCGTAGAACGCGACCCAGTCGTCGAGACGACCCTTCTCGACGTTGCCGACCACATGGTCGACCGCGGTGAGCCCAACGTCGGGCAGCCCGTGCGAGACCGGCACGCCGGTGGACGAGAACCCCGGGCAGTACGCGCCGCGGTAGTCGCGCCGGTCGACGAACGTGTGCTTCGTCTCCCCGTAGGTACCGACGGCCGAGAGCCGCAGCACCCCGTCGTCGTCCTCGAGCACGTAGGG
>BQJV01000579.1 GCA_021604885.1 Acidimicrobiales bacterium | reverse complement strand
CGACCGCCTCGACCTGAGCCCGGAGGCTCGGGTGGCATCCGCCGCCTGGCACGACGCGGAGGCGGACATCGTCGAGCGCCTCCGTGCCTGCACCTCCGGTCGGGAGCTCATCGACCGGGGCTGGCCGGACGACGTCGACCTCGCGGCCCAGGCGCACGTGAGCGATCTCGTTCCCGTGCTCGTCGACGGTCGCTTCGTCGAACGCTGAGCCCGGTCAGCGGATCTGGTCGCGCAGACCCTCGAGCCAGTCGTCGGCCTCGTGGACGCCGGCACGATTCGACGCCTGCTCCTCCTCGGTCCCGTAGGCGGACGGGTAGGAACCGAGGAACTTCACGATGCCGTGCTTCATCTGGATGTTGCGCAGCGCATCGCCGAGTACCTGATCGGCGATGTGGCCCTCGGCGTCGATCAGGAAGCAGTAGTCGCCGAGCCCGGTGCGGGTCGGGCGGCTCTCCAGCTTGGTGAGGTTGATGTTGCGCGCTGCGAACTCCTGGAGGATGGCGACGAGCGAGCCGGGCTCGTCCTCCCGCTGATAGATCACGATCGACGTCTTGTCGTGGCCGGAGGGCGGAGTGACCCCCTCGCGGCCGACGAGCACGAACCGGGTCTGGTTCTCGGGATGGTCCTCGATGTCGGCGGCGAGGATCTCGAGCCCGTAGACCTCCGCGCTGCGTCGGGGCGCGATCGCCGCGGTGTCGCGGCGGCCCGATTCGGCGAGCTCGCGGGCGGCGTCGGCGGTCGAGTTGGTCGCCTCGATCGCGGCCTTGGGGAGTTCGTCGGCGAGGTAGCGGCGGCACTGGGCGTACGCGACCGGCATGGAGCGCACGTGTTCGATGTCGTCGAGCGTGACCCCCGGCTGCACCAGGAGATTGAGGCTCACGTTCATGACGACTTCGCGCTGGATCAGAAGGTCGGCATCGAAGGCGAGCGTGTCGATCGTCGCGTTGACGGCGCCCTCGATCATGTTCTCGATCGCGGCGAAGCCGTAGTCGACCGCCCCGTTCTCCGTTGCTCGCAGCACCTCGACGATGCTCGGAAAGCGGACCAACTCCATCGCCGCGAGGTCGGGCTGGGTCAGCACGGCCTGTTCGGTGAACGTGCCGACCGGCCCGAGATAGGCGACGGTCGGCGGAGTCGATGCGGAGTTGCTCACGAACAGCGAGGATAGGGCGGACCACTTCGCCTCGTGTTCGGAATGCGGTCATGACCTCCGCCCGGATCATCCGGAACTACCAGCTGCTCGCCGGGCTCTACACGCTCGCCGCGTCGCTGATCTGGGGCGTGAACACGCTGTTCCTGCTCGATGCGGGGCTCTCCATCGGCGAGGTCTTCGTGGCGAACGCGGTGTTCTCGGCCGGCATGGTGCTGTTCGAGATCCCGACGGGCGTGGTCGCCGACACCGTCGGTCGGCGGGTGTCGTACCTGCTCTCGATCGCCGTGCTCGGGGTCACCACCGTCCTGTATCTGCTCGCCGCGCAGGCGGAGGCGGGCGTCGGTGTTTTCGCCGCCGTGTCGCTCGTGATGGGACTCGGTTTCACCTTCTACTCGGGAGCGCTGGAAGCGTGGTTGGTGGACGCGCTGCATTCCGTCGGCATGGAGGACGACCTCGACCACGTCTTCGCCCGCTCGCAGCAGATCACCGGTGCGGCGATGCTCGTCGGCACGACCGCCGGCGGCTTCCTCGGTCAGATCGATCTTGGCGTCCCGTTCGGGGTGCGGGCCGCCCTGCTCGTCGCCCTGTTCGTCTTCTCGTGGCGGGTCATGCACGACCTCGGGTTCACGCCGCGACCGCTCGAACTGAGCCACATCGGCACGGAGCTCCGGGAGCAGACACGGGTCGGCATCACCTACGGCTGGCAACAGCCCGGCCTGCGTCTGCTCATGCTGTCGGGCGTGGTGCGGGGCTCGTTCCTCGCGTGGGCGTTTTATTCAGCCCAGCCGTACCTGCTCGGTCTGCTGAAGGACGACAAGATCTGGGTGGTCGGGGTGATCACGGCGGCGATGTCACTCTCGACCATCGCCGGGAACCAGATCGTGGAGTGGCTGACGCGCCGCTGCGGCCGACGCAGCACGATCATCCTCGGCGGCTCGATCGTCACCACGGTCGGCTCACTCGTGATGGGCGTGACCAACTCCTTTTGGGTCGCCGTGCCGGCGTTCCTGCTCGTGACCGGATCGCTCGGCGTGATCTCGCCGGTGCGCCAGGCCTACGTCCACCATGTCGCGCCGAGCGAGCACCGGGCGACGGTCATCAGCTTCGACGCGATGCTCGCATCCGTCGGCGGCACCGGCGGCCAGCTCGGGCTCGGACGCCTCAGCGGCGCGGCCGACGACCTGACGGTCGGCCTCGGACGCGGCTATGTCGTCGGCGGGCTCACGTCCGTGCTCGTCTGGCCGCTCGTCTGGGCGGTCCGCAGGCGCGGCGACGAGGCCGACGTGATCGTCGGCTCCCGGCCCCGCGCCGGCACCTGCGCCGCCCAGGGCCTGCCCCGCGACACCCACATCACCTCCCACCCCCGCGACGTCGTCACCACCCGCTGACCCGCCGCCCAACCCTGCGCGCCCCAACCCCT
>BQJV01000578.1 GCA_021604885.1 Acidimicrobiales bacterium | reverse complement strand
AGGAGACGGCGCGGCACGGGCACGGGCCGGCCCCGGAACCGCAGCGCCACCGGCTCCACGACGACCTGCTTGTCGGCGGCCCGGACCGACAGCTCCATCCAGAACCAGCGGGCGAAGACGCCCTCGCTCCCCTCGATCCGGCCGTTCGCGAACCGGATCATCGGGGCGTCCGCGTCGTACGCCGCGATCTGCGCCAGGACCTCGGCCGTGCCGAGACGGGCCTCGTAGTCTGCACCGCCCACCCGTACGCGGTCTCCGCCGGTCCCCATCTGGATGGACCGGGCATCGATGTGGATCCGGTCCAGCCGGACATCCCCGATGCGCACGTCCTCGAGTTCGCCGCTCACCGCGGTGAACATCGGCACCTCCGTCACGCTCGTCGGCACCGCACCGACGCCGGCCGGCGGACGCACCTCATCGAGGCGGGCGACGGTGAGGCTTACCGGCGGCTGCGACGCGATGTCGAGTCGACGGCCCTCGAGCTGCTTGGCGAGGGCGGTCGACATGCGGGCCGCCGAGTTGGCCGCGATCCCCTTCCCCATGAGCGCGTCAGTGAGATAGGTGAACGGGTCGAGCTTGCTCCCCCGCAGACCGAACGGATCGAACCAGTCCCGGCTCACGGTCGAGACGCGTCCTCGATGAGGCGATTGCCCATCGTCACCACGTCCTCGGTGCCATACCCGAGCCGCTCGTAGAAGGCGACGACGTCGACGTTGCCGGTGCGCACCATCAGGTTGATCTTCGGGCAGCCGACCGACTGCAGCCGCTGCTCGATCTCGGCCATCAGGAGCCGAGCGTGGCCACCGCCACGGCGATCCGGGTCCACGCCGAGATAGTTGACACTCCCGCGGTGGCCGTCGTAGCCGAACATCGCGCAACCGACGAGCGTGCCGACATCGTCCTCGAGCACGAGGAAGCCGTCGGGATCACGGGCGACCTTGCGATCGATGTCGAGATCAGGGTCGTTCCACGGCCGCGTGAGATCGCAGCGCCGCCAGAGGTCGATGACGGCGGCGCGGTCTTCCTCGCGGAACAGCCGGATCCTCATCGGACCACGGCCGGCAGGTCCACCAGGCCGCGGAACACGATCGTCTTGCGCCACTCCGGCGTGTCGCGGACCAGCGAGAGGCGGGGGAAACGATCGAGCAGTGCCCCCAGACCGACCTCGGCCTCCACCCGGGCCAGCGCGGCCCCGATGCAGTGATGGACACCGAAGCCGAAGGACAGCGGCTGACAGTCGGGCCGGCCGATGTCGAGCACGTCCGGCTCGGGGAAACGCCCCGGATCACGGTTCGCCGCGCCCATGATGTTGACGATCGGGCGCCCGCTGCTGACCGGCACACCCGCCACCTCGGTCGACGCCAGCGGTGTGCGCTGGGTGAGCTGGATCGGGCTGTCGTAGCGCAGGAGCTCGTCGACCGCATTCGGCCGGATCTCCGGTTCGCTGCGGAACCGCGCGAGCTGCTCGGGATGCTGATGGAGGTGCCACAGCCCGTTGCCCATGAGGTTCGCCGTGGTCTCGTGGCCGGCGGCGAAGAGCAGGACGGCGAACGAAACCAGCTCCTCCTCGCTGAGCTTGTCGCCCTCGTCGCGGGCGACGACGAGCTTGGTGAGGAGATCGTCGGCCGGCTCCTCTCGCCGGCGTTCGATGAGGCCGCGGAAGTAGCGGTCGAGCTGCTGGGCCGCCTGCTCGACCTCGTCGATGTTCCCGGCGCCGCGCTCGTTGACGTCGAGGACCCGCACGATCTGGCGCACCCAGTCGTGAAACGGGGCGACGTCGCCCGGCGGCACGCCGAGGAGCTCGCAGATGACCCGGGTCGGCAGTTGGTAGAAGTAGTCGGCGAGCAGATCCGCCTCGCCCCGCAGCTCGATGCCGTCCAGGAGTTCGAAGGCGATCTTCTCGATCATCGGTCGGGCCGCGTCGGCCACCTTCGGCGTGAACGCCCGCGACGCAAGGCGACGAATCCGGCCGTGATCCGGCGCGTCGAGGAGGATCAGAAAGCGATCGATGAGGGTCGGCAGCACCCCGCCGTCACCGGCCGCGCGGCGGTAGCGCGCCCGCTCGATGTGGAAGAGGAGACGCCCCGGGAACTCGGCCGCGATGCCGCGGCCATGACGTCCCTCGCGGAACCGGATGTCCGCATTGGTGTCGACATTCGACATGACCGGTTGGCGGAACACGTCGACGACATCGTCGTAGCGGCTGACCAGTGTGGCGCCCACGACGGAGTGGTGCACCGGCGACTCGGCCCGGAGGCGGGCGTAGAGCGGGTAGGGGTCGGCCCGCGCCTTCGCGCTCGTCAGGAATCGGAGTACAGAGGGTTCGATCAACGGGGGCCTCCGAGAAGAACGTAGTCGGCGCTGTCGAGAACGGGCATTCCCGTTCGTCGTAGGGTCAACGGCAACCGAGAGGGAGAACCATGGACGCCTGGGAAATGATCGCCACGGAGCGACGACGACTGGCCGACGAGCTCGAAGGGCTCACCGATGAGCAATGGTCCACGCAGAGTCAGTGCGATGCGTGGGACGTTCGGAGCACGGCCGCGCACATCATCAGCCCCTTCGGCATGGGATTCGG
>BQJV01000577.1 GCA_021604885.1 Acidimicrobiales bacterium | reverse complement strand
CCCGACGGCACCGAGCGGGTCGCCGTCTCCGTGCCCCGCTTCGCGCTGGAGCTGGAGGTGTGGAACGGCACCCGGTGGCAGTCCATCTCCACGACCGGCCGTGAGAGCACCCGCAATCTCCGGGTGGAGGACGTGGTGATCGACGGCGTGATCCACATCACCATGGAGATCGACCGACGCCAGGTCTTCGAGTTCGCCAACGGCAAGGGGCTGACGATCGGTGCCGTCGACGAGGACGAGGGGGACGGATGAACGCGCTCAGCATGAGCGGCGTCGTCAAGCGCTACGGCTCCACCGTCGCGGTCGCCGGCCTCGATCTCGACGTCGCGGCCGGATCCCTGCTCGGCCTCATCGGGCCGAATGGTGCGGGCAAGAGCACCACGCTTGCGATGGCCGCAACGCTCACCCGAGCCACCGAGGGCTCCATCGAGGTGCTCGGTGTCGACGCCATCGCCGAGCCGCGGGAGGTGCGACGTCGGGTCGGCTTCATGCCGGACCAGATGGGCTTCTACGACGACATGACCGTCGACGACTACCTGTTGTTCTTCGCCGATGCCCACGAGATCCCCCGCAAGGAACGACCGGCGCTGATCGACAACCTCCTCGAACTCGTCGAGCTGGGGCCGCTGCGTGAGCGCCCGGTCGCGGCGCTGTCGCGGGGCCAGTCGCAGCGCCTCGGCATCGGCCGTGTGCTCGTCCACGACCCCGAGCTCCTGCTGCTCGACGAGCCGGCCAGCGGTCTCGACCCGGTCGCCCGTGCCGACCTGTTGGACCTGTTGCGCCAGCTGCGCGATCTCGGCAAGACGATCGTGATCAGCACCCACATCCTCTCGGAGCTGGAGCCGATCTGCACCGAGGTGGCCGTCATGGCAGCCGGCCGCGTGGTCGCGATCGGCGCGCCCGACGAGTTGCGGACCGAGCCGGACCCCACCCGCACCATCCAGGTGCGCTTCGCCGACGGCACCGGTGAGACATTCACCGTGGTCGACGACGAGGAACAGGAGGCGCTCCTCCGGCGACTCGTCGCCGACGACAGCCGGCCGGTGCTCGAGTTCGAGCGGACCCATCGCGGTCTCGCTGCGCTGTTCGAGCGGGAGGTCGCGGAATGAGGTCGCTCTCGAACCCGATCGTGTCCCGCGAGGTCGGCTCGCGGATGCGCAACTGGCCCGCGACGCTCGTGCTCTTCGGCTTCCTCGCGGTCGTGGTGGCCGTCGCCATCGTCGCCTACGAGGCCGAACGGTCGACGAGCACGAACGCGTTCGACGCCGTCACCGCGGTCGAGGGCGCCCAGGTCGGCCGCACGCTCTTCGACTGGACCCTCTTCCTGGTCCTGCTCCTCATCCACTTCGTGGTGCCCGCAGTCGCCGGCGCGGCCATCGCCGGCGAACGCGAGCGGCGCACACTCGCTCCCCTGCAGCTCACCCTCGTGCGACCGCGGTCGATCGTGCTCGGCAAGCTCGTGTCGTCGATCGCCTACGTCATGCTGCTCGCCGTCGCTGCCGCGCCGATCCTGGCGATCGGGTATCTCGTCGGCGGCGTCGACATCGGCGATCTCCTGCGGGCCGCCGTGGCGGTGGCGTTCACCGCCCTCGTGCTCGGCGCCGTGTCGATCCTCTGCTCGGCGCTCTCGACCCGGGTGCAGGTCGCGACCGTCGCTGCGTACGCGATCGTGGTGGTCATGACCCTGGGGAGCCTGGCCACTTACAGCGCCGTCGCGATCATCGACGACCGGCAGGGCGACGACCCGGTCGATCCACCGTCGGCCCTGCTCGTCGCCGCACCCCTGGCGACCGTGGCCGACTTCCTCGCGGCCGACGGCACCAGCGATTCCGGGCCGTTTCATGCACTCGCCTCCTTGACGGAGACGGAGGACGCATCGGGCCGAACCGAGCGTGGCCAGTTCTGGCCGTGGTCCGCCGGGATCCTTTTCGCCGTTTCCGTCGTCGTACTGGGTGTGGCCACCCGGCGCGTCCGTGCTCCAGGGGCACATGACCGATGAGGAGCATTCGATGAGTTCGCGAGTGGAAGACCTGCTGCACCGTGTGATCCGGCGTCTTCGCGTGGTGTGGGCCGTGGACTGGCTGAGCTTCGTGGCGCCGATTCTCGCCGTGATCGCCCTCGCCCTGCTGTTCGCCGCGCGGCAATGGCCGATCACCTGGCCCGAGCCCGTCGCCCTCGCCATCGTGCTCGGCGCGATCGCCGTGATCGGCGTGGCCGCGGTGGCTCGTCGGATCAGCCTTCGTCGCGCCGCGCTCGTCGCGGACCATTCGCTCGGCACGAAGGACGTCTTCAGCACCGCTCTCGAGTTCGACGGCAGCGACGGGCCGTTCGTCGACGCCATCCGCACGCGGGCCGAGCAGGCGGCCACCGAGCACCGAGCGATCGACGCGGTCCACTGGCCCCAGCGGACCCGCCGATGGATCACCGCCGCGGTCATCGGTGGTCTCGCCATCTCACTGCTGTTCATCACGAACCCGCAGGACGCGGCCAGGGCCGCCCGGGACCGCGCCCAGGAGTTGATCGCCGACCAGATCGCCGCGCTGGAGGACGTCGCGGAAGCACTGGAAGCCGAGCGGCCCGAG
>BQJV01000576.1 GCA_021604885.1 Acidimicrobiales bacterium | reverse complement strand
GCCCCAGGTGGCGCCCACGCCGATTCGCTACCCGGGAGCCGGCACCGCAAACGCCACGGTCGACCTGGCGATCGTCGGCCTGGACGGGTCCCGTCAGGACATCGACTGGTCCGCCGGTGGCTGGGAGTACCTCGCCGATGCGTCGTGGGGCGACGACGGCATCTGGCTCACCGTGCAGACCCGGGATCAGCGACGGCTGGCCGTCCTCCGTGTCGACCCGGAGGACGCGAGCTGCGTCGCGCACCATCGGGTGGAGGACGAGCACTGGGTCGAACTCATTCCCGGCGTCCCGGCTCGCCACGACGGTCGCCTCGTCACCGTCGAGGACCGTGGCGCGGCCCGACGCCTGTGCATCGACGGCACGACGGTCACGGGCGATGGTGTGCAGGTGCGACGCGTCATCGCCGCGAACGACGACGGCATCGTGATCGCGGCGTCACGCGAGCCGACCACGGTGCATCTCGCCCGCGTCGACTGGACGGGCGCGCTCGAGTGGCTGACCGAGGACGCGGGAGTCCACGCGGCGGTGGTCGGCGGGAGTACGCGCGTGGAGGTGAGTCGCAGCCTGGGCTTCGACGGCCCTCGGATCGTCGTCCGCTCGCCCGGCCGGGAGCCCGGTTCGATCGCCGAGCACGGCGAACGACCCGATGTCGATCTGAACATGAAGCTCCTGCGGCTCGGCGAGCGGGAGTTGGCGTCGGCACTCCTGCTGCCCAACGGCGTGGCCGACGACGCTCGCCTCCCCGTGCTTCTCGACCCCTATGGCGGGCCCCATGCGCAGCGGGTGCAGCAGACGCGCTCGCTGTTCCATGCGAGCCAGTGGTTCGCGGACCAGGGCTTCGCCGTGCTCGTGACCGACGGTCGGGGGACGCCCGGGCGCGGCCCGGCGTTCGAACGGGAGGTCCGCGGCGACCTTGCCGCACCGGTGCTCGACGACCAGATCGAGGCGCTCCACGCGGCCGCCGCGATGGAGCCGCGTCTCGATCTCGGTCGCGTCGCGATCCGGGGATGGTCGTTCGGCGGGTATCTGTCGGCGCTCGCGGTGCTGCGTCGACCGGACGTTTTCCACGCGGCGATCGCCGGAGCCCCGGTGACCGATTGGCGGCTCTATGACACGCACTACACCGAGCGCTACCTCGGCCACCCGGAGACGGAACCCGCCGGCTACGAGCGCGGTGACCTCGCCGCGGACGCGGCGCGGCTCGATCCGGACGTCGCCCTACCCGCGCTGATGCTGATCCACGGTCTCGCCGACGACAATGTCGTCGCGGCCCACACGCTCTCCCTGTCACGGGCGCTGCTCGAGGCCGGTCGGCCGCACACGGTGCCCCCACTCAGCGGGGTGACCCACATGACACCGCAGGAGGAGGTGGCGGAGAACCTCCTTCTGGTGCAGCTGCACTTCCTCCGCGAAGCTCTCGGTCTCGACTGAGCAACCGGGGGATCGATGAGCGAACACGATGCGGCACGCCGTGAGCGGCTCCACGATGGCCGAGCCTGGGACGACTTCTGCGACACCCTCAAGGCGGCCGGCCACATCGCCCTGCGCGAGACACCGGATGGCAACGACCAGGATCGGGTCGAGGGCTTTCGCTACATCACGCGGATGATGCTCATGGCGTCGATGCGCAACATCGAGCGCCGTCTGCCCGGTGTGCATCCCGGTCGCATCGGGATCATCCCGCCGCCGCTCAGCGGTGGAATCGGCGTGCAGTCGCCGAACCAGGACCACATCGTGCAACCGGTCGACGCCCGCTATCGCTACCGGATCACCGGCACGCCCGGCGACGTCTACACCCACCTCTCCGCGTGGAGTCCACCGATCCCCGACGAGGTCGGCGCGATGGCCACGGGCAACGATCCGGAAGGGCTCCTCGAGATCTTCAACCCGAACATGGCGCTCACACCGCACACGGCCGAGCTCTCGCAGTTCGTGGCGGACGACGGCACCGTCGACTTCGTCCTGTCCGTCGAGGCACCGGAGGACGGATCAAGCTGGATGTCGATGGCGCCGACGACACGCGAGTTGATGGGCCGTGTCGTCTACGACGACCGCAACGCCCAGACGAAGCCGCGACTCTCGATCCAGTGCCTCGACGAGCACCCCCGACCCCACACGCCCACCGGCGAGGAGATGGCGACGCGCCTGGCGATCTCCGGTCAGCTGATCCTCGGCCTGCTGTCCGACTACGCGGGATGGACGCGTGACCTGCTGACCCGGGAGAACCAGACCGAGTTCACCCGTGAGTGGTACGAGCGCATCGGTGGGTCACCGGACGACCGCCACTTCGAGTTCGGCTACTGGCGCGTGCCGGAGGGCACGGCGCTCGTCGTCGACTTCGTCGAGATGTCGACCCAGCACTGGAACTTCCAGCTCTGCAACCACTGGATGGAGAACCTCGCCAACTACGCGACCGGCGAGGGCTACATCGACAAGGAGAACGCCGTGCGCGACGGCGACCGCGTGCGCATCGTCGTCGCCCACGCCGATCCCGGCGTGCCGAACTGGATCGAGCCGGTCACCCACGACCACGGGGTGATGGGCTTGCGTTTCGTGCGGCCGTCGGTCGAGCCGGACGTGCAGTGC
>BQJV01000575.1 GCA_021604885.1 Acidimicrobiales bacterium | reverse complement strand
AACGATCGGGGCGACGCGAGCTCCGCCCACATCGCGGCACCCGTGCCGGCCAACTTCACGACCTCGTCGGCGCCGGGGACCCGCACGAGCACGCCGCCGAGCGTCGAACGCCACAACACCTCTCCCCGGCCCACGGTCTGGTGCGAGGAGACCGCCATGGCTCAGACGTCGAGGCGGGTCAGGTCGTCGTAGGTCTCACGACGTACGACGAGTCGGGCGTCGCCGTCGCGGGCGAACACGACCGGCGGTCGCAGCACCTTGTTGTAGTTCGACCCCATGGAATGACCGTAGGCCCCGGTGACCGCCGTCCCCAGGATGTCGCCGACGGCGAGATCGGCCGGGACCGCCGCATCGCGGACCAGCACGTCGCCGGACTCGCAGTGCTTCCCGACGATCGTCACGGTGTCGGGCCGGTCCGCTTCGACCGCACGGGGAAGGAACGCCTCGTAGCCGGATCCGTAGAGCACGGGCCGGGGGTTGTCGCTCATGCCGCCGTCGACGGACACGTAGGTGCGGATGTCGCGCAGCTTCTTGACGGTGCCGACCTCGTAGAGCGTGATCGCCGCCGCAGCCGCGATCGACCGACCGGGCTCGGCTGAGATCTGCGCCGTGACGCCGGCGTTGCGGCAGGCCTCCAGCACCGCGGTGCCCCACTCGGTGATCGTGGGAGCGCGTTCGTCGGCGACATAGGGCACGCCGAGCCCCCCGCCGACGGACATCTCGGCGAGGCCGTAGGGTGCCGCCGCCTCGGCGATCACGGCAGCGGCCTTCGCGAACGACGACACGACGAACACCTGGCTGCCGATGTGGGCGTGGACACCGACCAACTCGACCGAGTCGCTCGCCCGTGCGCGTTCGATCGCCGACGCGGCCAGTCCCGTCGACACGGTGAAGCCGAACTTCGAGTCGTCGTGACCGGTGGCGATGTAGTCGTGGGTCTCCGCCTTCACGCCGGGCGTGAGGCGCAACAGCACCTTCGGGGTGGCGCCGGTCTCCGCGTGCAGCGCGTCGAGCCGGTCGAGCTCGTCGAACGAATCGACGACGATCCGCCCGACCCCCGCATCGAGCGCCATGCGGAGCTCGCGCATCGACTTGTTGTTGCCGTGGAGGACGATGCGATCCGCGGGCACGCCGGCCGTCAAGGCCACGTGGAGCTCGCCGCCCGTTGCCACGTCCAGGTGCATGCCCTCGTCGTGGGCCAGCTTCGCCATCGCACCGCAGAGAAACGCCTTGGTGGCATAGGCGACGCCATCGCCGAAGACCGAGACGGCCTCGCGGCACCGGTCCCGGAGCTGCTGCTCGTCGTAGATGAACACCGGCGTGCCGAACTCCGCGGCGAGGTCGATGACGTCGCAGCCGCCGATGTGGAGGCGACCGTCGACGATCTCCGAGGAGTCGGGCAGGAGGCGGAAGGGGAATGGTTGCACGGCAGGCCTACATCGACTCGGGCGCGCTCACGCCGAGCAGGTCGAGCCCGACACCGAGCCCGATGCGGGTGGCCTCGACCAACCACATCCGGGCCTGCCGCACCGGCTCCTCGATGTCGTCGCGCAGGATCGGGCAGTCGTGCCAGACCCCGTGGAGCGCCGCGGCACACTCGCGGACCCAGGCGGTGACCTGGTGCGGTGCGCGGTTCTCCGTCGCCCGCACGACGACGTCCGGCAGCTCCGAGAGCGACCGCAGCAGTGCGAGTTCGCGAGGGTGGGTGAGCACCGACAGATCGACGTCGGCGAGCGGGAGACGACTGATACCCCGCTCCGTGGCCTGTCGGGCGAGCGAATGGACCCGGGCGTTCGCGTACTGCACGTAGTACACGGGGTTCTCGTTGGACTCGGCGACGAGCACGTCGATGTCGATGGTCTGCGTGGTGTCGATCGACTGGAGCAGGAAGGTGAGCCGAGCGACGTCGGCCCCCGCGAGCTCCACCAGATCGCGGGCCTCGACCATGGTGCCGGCCCGCTTGGACAAGCGGACCTCCACGCCGTCGCGCACGAGCGTGACGTTCTGCCCGATGAGCACCTCGTAGCTGTCCGCTGGATGCCCCATCATCTGCATGGCGGCGCTCATGCGCTTCGTGTAGCCGTGGTGGTCCGCCCCCAGGATGTCGATCACCAGGGCGCCACGCTCGTACTTGTCGTGGTGATAGGCGATGTCGGGGACGAAGTAGGTCGCCTCACCGTCGGACTTGAAGAGCACACGGTCCTTCTCGTCGCCGAAGTCGGACGTGCGCAGCCAGGTGGCGCCGTCCTGCTCGTAGACGAATCCCCCGGCTCGCAGTTCGTCGATCGCCCGCTCCATGGCTCCCGATGCGACGAAGGTCCGCTCGGACGCCCACAGGTCGAACTCGACGTTCATCGACTGGAGGACCTGGCGCTGATCGGCCTGGGCCCGCTCGATCCCCCACGCGATCGGGTCCGCCGCGCCGGGCATCTCCTCGGCCCACTCGGCGACGTAATCGCCCTGGTAGCCGTCCTCGGGGAGCGGTTCGCCGGTGGCGCGAGCCGCGAGTGACGCACCGAAGAGCTGGGTCTGCACGCCCCGGTCGTTGACGTAGAACTCGCGGTGCACGGTGTAGCCGCAGCGGGCGAAGAG
>BQJV01000574.1 GCA_021604885.1 Acidimicrobiales bacterium | reverse complement strand
GCGACGACGCCGGTGATGATGGTGGCGACGACGGAGGCGATGACGCCGGTGACGACGGCGACGACATGGCCGAAGACGATGCCGGCGACGACATGGCCGAAGACGATGCCGGCGACGACATGGCCGAAGACGACGGCGACGCCGGCGACGACATGGCTGAGGACGACATGGGCGAGATGGCCTTCGACCTCGAGGGTCGCACCGTGACCGTCGGCGTCGAGAACGCGTACCTCCCCTTCAACTACGTGCCCGTTGGCGGCAGCGAAGGTGAAGGCTGGGACTACGACGCCTGGCGCGAGATCTGCAACCTGATCAACTGTGTCGCCGAGTTCGTCGTGGCCGGTTGGCCCGACGTCATCGACCAGGTCGCTCAGGGCGAGCTCGACACCGCGGCCGACGGCATCTCGATCACGCCGGAGCGCGCCGAGATCGTCGCCTACTCGCAGGCGTACATGACCGTCGACCAGAAGTTCATCAAGGCGCTCGGCGACGACCGCTTCAACTCGGCTGACGACGTCGTGAACAGCGACGCCCTCATCGGCACCCAGGTCGGCACCACCAACTACGAGCTCGCGGAGAGCCTCGTGGGCGCTGACCGCATCTCGGCGTACGACCAGTTCGGTGTCGCCGTGCAGGCACTCATCAGCGGCGACGTCGACGTCGTCATCATCGATGATGCGGCCGGCCAGGGCTACGTCGGCGAGAACGCCGACCAGGTCGAGCTCGTCGACGACGCGCTCCAGGCCGATCCGCTGGGCTTCATCTTCCCGCAGGACACCGACCTGATCCCCGCCGTCGACTACGCGATCGACCACATGCGCGACAGTGGGTTCCTGCAGCAGCTCGGTGAGGTCTACTTCACCGACGCCTTCAGCATCACCTACGACGACATCGAGGGCTGATCGGGCACTTGCTCGTCTGAACTGACAGAGTGCGTCGGGCGTCACGCCCGGCGCACTCTGCGTTTTGGGGAGGGACATGAAGGAGAGCAAGCTGCCGCAGGGGGTCGTCGTCACCGCCAGCCGCGTCCCGCTCGCCGGGTTCCGACTTTCCGCCCAGGCGATTCAGTGGTGGCTCGTCGGCATGCTGGCGATCATCGGCTGGATGGTCGTCCAGGTCCTCACCTCGGACAACTATCGCGAGGCGTGGGACAACATCTCGCCCGGTCTCGAGACCACGCTCTACCTCACGCTGATCTCGTTCCTCATCGCCATGCCGCTGGGCCTGTTCATCGGCATGGCACGACTGTCCAAGAACCGCTTCGTCAACACGGTCGCCCAGATCTACATCGAGTTCATGCGGGGCATCCCGATGATCGTGTGGATCTTCATCGTGGCCTTCGTCGTGACCCCCGAGCTCGCCGACCTCCTGGGCAAGCGAACTCGCGACTTCCCACCCCTGTATCGAGGTGTCGCAGCGCTCTGCTTGTTCTACGCCGCGTTCATCGCCGAGGTGTTCCGGGCCGGCATCCAGTCGGTCGAACCCGGGCAGGTCGAAGCGGCACGGGCCGTGGGATTGAGTCGCTATCGCACCCAGCGTCACATCGTGCTCCCCCAAGCGCTGCGCAACGCCCTTCCGGCGCTCGGCAACGACTTCATCGCGCTGATGAAGGACACCTCGCTGGTCTCCGTGATCGCCGTCGCCGAGGTCACCCAGCGAGCCCGCATCTACGTCGGTTCGAGTTTCCGGACTCGCGAGGCCTACTTCATCCTCGCCGTCATCTACGTCACCCTCACCCTCGCCCTGAGCCTGTTACTCCAGTGGTGGGAGCGGCGGCTCGAAATCCCCGGCCGTATGGAAGACGACTGACTCACTCCACGTAGACGGTCAGCGAGCCGTCGCGGGCGAAGCCGGCGAGCTGGAGCCCGGCCCGTTCGGCCGTCGCGACCGCGAGCGCGGTCGGCGCACTCACCGCGACGAGGGCACGAAAGCCGGCGGCCCACGCCTTGTGGACCAGCTCGAAACTGGCTCGGCCGCTCACGACCACGGCCCGACCCGTCAAGGGCAGATTGCCGTCGAGCAGGCTCCGTCCGACGAGCTTGTCGACGGCGTTGTGACGGCCGACGTCCTCACGCACGAGTGAGACCGCGCCGGTCGGCTCCACGATGCCGGCCGCGTGAACCGCGCCCGTCGACTCGAAGAGGTCCTGGGCCGGACGAAGCAGCTCCGGCGCGGCGGCGAGCACCTGCCAGTCGACCGGATCGCCGGTCACGGGATCGAGGCGGGCAGCGAGTTCGTCGATGTCGTCAGTTCCGCAGAAGCCGCACGACGAGGTGACCGCCGCGAGCCGGGGCACGGGCGCCGGCGCGGCGTCGGCAGTCGACACCGTCACGATGTTGAACGCCGACGCGGCCGCGGATCCGTTCGCGCAGTACTTCACCTCGACCACGGGATGGCCGTCGAGCAGGCCCTCGTTGTGACAGAAGCCGACGGCGAGCTCGAAGTCGTTACCGGGCGTGCGCATCGTGGTGGCGACCCGGACGCCGTCGAGCTCGATCGCGAGCGGCTCCTCCGTGGCGAGCATCGCCGGTGATCGCCCCGCGTGGGGGTCGCTCGGCGACCACTTGCGCACCAGGCGCCGTTCGCTGCGCGACCTC
>BQJV01000573.1 GCA_021604885.1 Acidimicrobiales bacterium | reverse complement strand
GCCCGGGTTCGCCCTGCCTCGTCCGGGCTATGTCGGCGGTACGGAACAGCTCGGCGACGGGTTTGCCGCTCAGTTGTCGGGCGTGCAGACCATGCTGGACGACTACGGTCCGGGTGTCCTCGCCGGGGTGAGTGGTGGTGCCACGGTGGCGCTCGCTGCGGCGATCGAGGGCCTGGAAGGTGTGTGCGGCGTGGTGACCCACGAGCCGCTCGTCGGCCCACGTGTGCCCGAACTCCATGCACGGGTCCACGCCGGGACCCTTGCCGTTCGCGATGGTGATCCTCAGCGGGTCGACGAATTCCTCCGGGACCTCTACGGCCCGCCGTGGGCGGACATCGGCGGAGACGCCCGACTCTGGGCGGAACGCCACCGCGAGGCCGTGTCGCGTGAGGTCGCCCACTTCGTGTCGTTCGCCGCCAGCCGCGAGAGCCTCTCCTCGATCTCGATCCCCCACCTCACCACGGTGGGCGCGCGGTCGGCTCGGCCGCGACACGAGGTGGCGGCCCTGCTGGCGGACGGCGGCGCGGTCGTCCGGACGATCCCCGACTGCGGCCATCTCGTGCCGCTCGAGAACCCCGACGCGTTCGCGGCGGCGGTCGACGAGCTGCTCGTCCTGGTCAGGGAGGCCTCGTGATCGTCGCGGAGTCGACCCCCTATGCGTGGCCCTACGACGGGCGGCTCGTGCCCGGGCGCACCGCACTCGTCGTGTGTGGTGCGGCCGGCGAGTGGGCCCATCGGACCTCGCAGGATCGGACGGTCGAGGCGAACATCGAGGTCCTCCGGCACACCTCGACCGCGTGTGGCGTGCTCGTCGTGCTGGTGCGGCAGGCACCCGATCCGTCGACGTCCGAGCGGACGGCGCAGCCGTCGGTCGGTCTGATCCCGGAACCGGCCGAACAGGCCGTCGTCGCCATTGGGGTCGATGGCTTCTACGGCAGTCCGCTCGATGCGGTGCTGCATCGTCACGGCCGTACGCACCTGCTGTTCGCCGGTCGCGGGTTCGAGACCACGATCCACAGCACGCTCCGCCGCGCGAACGACCGGGGCTACGAGTGCCTGACCGTCGCCGATGCGTGCGCCACGGTCGACCCCCGCATGCGGGACGCGTCGATCTCCACCATCGAGATGTCGGGTGGGATCTTCGGCGCCGTCGCGTCGACGGCCTCGGTGATCCTCGCCCTACGCCACGAACCCGAACCTGAACCGAACGAGGGAGCCCCATGACCATTCTCCAACGCACTGTCGACGCGGAGCCGTACGCCTGGCCGTACGACGGCGCCATCGACCCGAGTCGCACCGCGCTCATCATGATCGACTGGCAAACCGACTTCTGTGGGCCGGGTGGCTACGTCGATGCGATGGGCTACGACCTCGGCCTGACCCGGGCAGGGCTGCTGCCCGCCGCGCGGGCGCTCGAGGCGGCGCGCTCGGTGGGGATGACGGTGATCCACACGAGGGAGGGCCACGAGCCCGACCTGTCCGATCTGCCCGCGAACAAGCTCTGGCGTTCACAGCGGATCGGCGCGGGCATCGGCGACGCGGGGCCGTGCGGGCGCATCCTCGTGCGTGGCGAACCGGGTTGGGACATCGTTCCGGAGGTGGCTCCGATCGCAGGGGAACGCGTCATCGACAAGCCGGGCAAGGGAAGCTTCTACGCGACCGACCTCGAGCTGGTGCTGCGCAACCGCGGCATCACCCACATGATCTTCACCGGCATCACCACCGACGTGTGCGTTCACACGACGATGCGAGAAGCGAACGACCGCGGCTTCGAATGCCTCCTCCTGTCCGACTGCACGGGTGCCACCGACGTCGGCAACTACGAGGCTGCCCTCCACATGGTGAAGATGCAGGGCGGTGTCTTCGGCGCCGTTGCGACGTCCGACGCGCTGCTCGAGTGCCTGGGGGTCGCGTGACGGCCCGCGCCGCAGTCGAGAATTTCCTGCAGCGAATCGAGCGAGTGGAGGACTCGGCGATCTTCACGTCGCTCGCATCGGCCGACCGGTTGCACGCGCTCGCCCGGGTGATCGACGATCGCCCGGCGGCGGCGGCACCGCTGCGGGGCCGGATCTTCGCCGTGAAGGACAACATCGATGTCGTCGGTCTCGCGACGACGGCCGCGTGCCCGAGCTTCGGCTACGAGCCGGCCGCGTCCGCGGGTGTCGTGCAGCAGCTGGCGCGAGCGGGCGCGATTCCGGTGGGCAAGACCAACCTGGATCAGTTCGCCACGGGGCTCGTGGGTACCCGGTCGCCGTACGGCACGCCCGTGAACCCGCTGGACGCGACGCTCATCCCCGGCGGTTCCAGCTCCGGCTCGGCGGTCGCGGTGGCGCGGGGACTGGTCGACTTCGCGCTCGGCACCGATACTGCCGGGTCGGGGCGTGTACCGGCTGCCATGTGCGGCATCGTCGGGCTCAAGCCGTCACCCGGTCGGCTCTCGTGCCGCGGGGTCGTGCCCGCCGTGCGGAGCCTCGACACGGTCTCGATCTTCGCCCGCGAACTGTGGTTGGCCGACGAAGTGATGGCCCACTGCTCTGCGTTCGATCCGAAGGACGCGTTCGCTCGCCGGCCGCCCGAACGGTTGCCCGTTGCGCCGAGC
>BQJV01000572.1 GCA_021604885.1 Acidimicrobiales bacterium | reverse complement strand
GACCACCGCCCGCGCGGCCGCGGTCGAGGGACCCGAGCCGCCCTTCCCCGCCGACGACCGCACGCCGCTCGCCCGCTCGCCGCACCCGGAGCTCTACCGGGCGTCCACCGACGGGATCGTCGACTACTCCGAAGACGTCTCCTCGAAGGATCTGGTCGATGCCGCCGAGGAGGGCTTCGACTCGGTCGAGCTCCTCAAGCGGTTCACCACCGCCACGATGGGACCGTCCCAGGGCAAGCTCGAAACGGTCAACACCGTCGCCGTGCTCGCCGAGGCACGGGGCGAAACGATTGCGGAGGTCGGCACGACGGTGTGGCGCCCGCCCTACGCGCCGATCACGCTCGGCGCCCTGGGCGGCCGGGTGTTCGAACCCGTGCGGGTGTCGTCCATCCAGCCGTGGCACGAAGCCAACGGTGTCACCCCGATCCTCGCCGGCCAGTGGATCCGCCCGGAGCACTACGGCGACCCGGCCGCGGAGGTGCGCAACACCCGCACCAACGTGGGCATCACCGACGTCACGCCCCTCGGCAAGCTCGACCTCCGGGGGCCGGACGTGCCCGAGCTGCTCAGTCTCCTCTACACGAACAAGTGGATGCAGTTGCCCGTCGGCGGGGTCCGCTACGGGATGATGTGCGCCGAAGACGGCGTGGTCCTCGACGACGGGGTGACCGGCCGGCTCGGCGACGAGCACTATCTGATGACGACGACCTCGTCCGGCGCGGCGACGGTGTGGAACTGGATCGAGATGTGGCTCCAGACCGAGCGGCCGGACTGGCGTGTGCACGTCACGCCGATCACCACCGGACTGACGTCGATCAACATCGCCGGACCCCACTCTCGCGACCTGCTCGGACGCCTCACCGACGACATCGATCTGGCCCCGGAGGCGTTCGGCTACATGCAGGTGCGCACCGGCACGATCGGCGGCGTGGCGGATTGCATCACCTGGCGCATCGGGTTCACCGGCGAGCTCTCCTACGAGATCCACGTGCCGTCCCAGCACGGCCTGGCGGTGTGGGAACGGCTGCTCGAGCGGGGCGCCGATCTCGGGGTCCGGCCCTTCGGCCTCGAAGCGCAGCGGATCATGCGCCTCGAGAAGGGGCACTTCATCGTGGGGCAGGACACCGACGGCCTCAGCAAGGCACCGACCACCGGCATGGTCCCCCTCCTGAAGCTCGACAAGGACGACTTCGCGGGTAAACCGGAGGTCGCGTGGGCGCTCGACGAGGACCACCCCCTCATCGTCGCGGTACAGCCGACGGACCCCGCGATCGTGCCCGAGGAGGCCTGTCAAATCCTGCGCGAGGGGACCAACGAGATCGTCGGCCGCATCACGTCATCGCGTTTCTCCCCCACGCTCGACCGCTCGATTTGTCTCGCCCAGGTCTCACAGGAGTTCGCCGTCGCGGGCACGGAGCTGACCGTGCTGCTCGTCGACGGCCGGCGCGTCACAGCTCGAGTGATGGAACACCACGCCCACTTCGATCCGGAGGGGACGCGGCTCCGTGGCTGATCTCACCCTCACCGACCTGACGGCGACGACGAAGACCACGGTGCGCGCGGCGGACGACACCGCGGTGGCCGCCGCGCTCCGCCTCACCTTCGGATCCGCGGCTCAGGCCGAGAACGGCGATCTCGTCGTGCGGATCCGACCCGACGAGTGGCTCGTGCTCGGCACGACCGCCACGGTCGACGGGCTCGACCTGACCGGCTTCGCGAGCCGCATCGACACGACCCACTCCCGGCTGCTGTTCCGCCTCACCGGCAGTGCGGCGGGCAGCGTGATGGAGAAGGTCTGCTCGCTCGACTTCGCGGACCACATGACGCCGAACGGCGCGTGTGCAGGCGCGTCCGTCGCCAAGGTGACGTGCGACGTCGTCCGCGACGACGTGAGCGGCGTGCGGTCCTATCTCCTCCTCGCCGACACCAGCTATCGGGACTATCTCCGCGGTGCGCTCCAGGACGCGATGACGGAGTTCATCGAGGCCTGACGGTCGGGCGACGTCGTGGCCGCGATCCGAGCGACAGCCGTCTACCGGGACTGACGCTCGGCCGTGTCGCCGGCGGTTACCCAGCGGTACCCTCGACGACCATGGTCAGCATCGGTTCCCTCGAGATCGCCCCCGCGCTCCACGACTTCGTCGAGCACCGCCTCACCCCCGACAGCGGTGTGAGCGCCGTGGACTTCTGGGCGTCGCTGGAGGCGATTCTCACCGACCTCGGCCCGCGGAACACCGCCCTGCTCGCCCGCCGCGACGAGCTCCAGGCCCGGATCGACGAGTGGCATCGAGCGAACCGCGATGATCACGACCAGGCCGCCTACGTGGAGTTCCTCCGCGGCCTCGGCTATCTGGACGACGCGCCGACCGATGTCTCAATCCAGACCACCGACGTGGACATCGAGATCACGTCGGTCGCCGGCCCGCAGCTCGTCGTGCCGCTCGACAACTCCCGCTACGCGCTCAATGCCGCCAACGCCCGGTGGGGCAGCTTCTACGACGCGCTGTACGGCACGGACGTGATCAGCGACGACGACGGTGCGGAGGCCGGCCGCGGCTACAACCCCGTGCGCGGCGCCAAGGTGATCGGCTACGCCCGCGC
>BQJV01000571.1 GCA_021604885.1 Acidimicrobiales bacterium | reverse complement strand
CAAGCGACGCGGACGCGGATCGCGTGCCATCCCTCGGCCCCGTCGGGAGCGACGGCCTTCGGCCCGAGCGGCTGGAGCGCACCCTCGCCGTCGATCGCGCGGACCTGCAGGATGTGGTCGCCGGGATCCGCGTCCCACGTGGTCTGCCACTGCACCCACGTCTCGTCGCTCCCCGGAGCGGCGATCTCGCACGAGCGCCACTCGCCCTGGTCGATCGAGATCTCCACGGCGGAGATCCCTCGGGGCGGCGACCAGGCAACGCCCGCGACCGCGGTGGTCCCCGCGGCGATGTCGGCGAACGGCTCGGGCACGTCGATGCGCGACATCGTCTTCATCGGTCCGAGCTTCGACCACCCGCGGGGCACCCAGTAGCCGTTGAACCCGTCCCAGGTGTCGAGGCTGATCTCCTCGATCCACTTGACCGCCGAGACGTAGCCGTAGAGGCCGGCGACCACGAGTCGAGCCGGGAAACCGTGGATGATCGGCAGTGGCTCGTCGTTCATCGCCACTGCGAGCATGGCGTTGCGGCCGTCGCCCAGGACGTCGAGCGGGAACCCGGCGGTCCAGTCGTCGACCGATCGGCCGACGACCTGTTCGGCGCCGGGCTGCACGCCTGCCTCGTCGAGCAGGCGGGTGAGTGGCACTCCGGCCCACTTCGCGGTGCCGACGAGTCCACCGCCGACATTGTTCGAGACGCACGACAACGTGATGACCTGCTCCTCGAGATCCATGGCGAGGATCTCCTCGAAGGTGAGCGAGTACGGGTTGTCGACCATGCCCGTGAACGACAGCGACCACGAGTCGGGATCGACCTGCGGCACGCTCAGCGCCGTGTCGATCCGGTAGAAGGTGTCGTTGGGCGTGATGTAGCGGGCGATGCCGTCCACCGTGTCGAACGAACCCGGCGTGATCGGGTCGCCCGTCGGCAGCGTGGTCGGCCCGGTGACCCCCGAGAAGTCGAGTTCGCTGCGGGCCACCTCGGCAACGCCCTGGCCCTCGGCGCCGCGGGCGACCGCCATGCCGGTGACCGCGACGGCACCGGCACCGGCGGACCAGGTCAGGAAAGCGCGCCGGGTGGGTCGCTTTTCCCGAGGGTCCTCCAGGACGCCGGCGAGATGGGTGGGGCGGTGGAGCCGGGTGAGGAGGAGGACCAGCGTGCCGATGCCGAGCAGGGCGGCGACGAGGGCCCAGAACCAGCTGGCGAACGCCGGGGACTGGGGGTTCCTGGCCGTCGTGAAGCCGCCGAGGACACCGAACGCCGCGAAGCCGACGACCCCGACCCACAGCGATCGGGCCTTCGACAGATAGCCGAGAGCTGCCCCGAGCAGCAGCGCGGTGATGGTGATCCCCGGGATCAGGGAGGACTTGCCGCTGCTCCCCAGGTTCTCGATGCTCTCCTGGGCGACTTCCCCGGGAGTGATGTCGAGAATCCATTCGCCCATGCCGAGCACGAGGCCGGGGATGGTCTCGGACATCTCCTCGACGACCTCGCCGAAGATCAGCGCGATCGCCGCGGCCAGGAAGCCGGCCACGGCCCCGTACCACGCGGGATGATCCGTCTCCGCTCGCCCTTCAGCTTCCATGATGTCCACCATGCCCTGTCGTCACGTGTCGTCCTCGGACCCTGGCGGGGTGTGGGTCCACTGCGGAAACGCCGCGGCGGGTTGAATGGTTCCCGAACCCGAATCCATCGTCGGAGAGGCGCTGCGTGAGCTTGCGTCGGTCGGCGGCCCGGTCGATCTCGACCGTGCGCTGGCGCCACTCGCAGCCGGGGCGCGGGCGCAACTGACCGAGGCGGTTGGCCGCCACCGACTCGACGCGGCGTTCGCCGATGCGCTCCAGCGAGCTGGTCACGAGGTGCCGGTCGACATCGCCGCCGACGTCGACGACGATCGCCTCATGCGGCTCCAGGTCACGGCCGCTCTCGGTCGGGTCGCCGATGCGTTCGACGACGCGGACGTGCCGTGGCTGACGTTCAAGGGGCCGGTCATCGCCGCGCTGATGCCCCGACCCGAGCTGCGCTCCTACAACGATCTCGACGTGCTCGTCGCCGCCGCGGATCTGGAGCGGGCCGTCGATGCGCTGACCGACGTGGGCATCGACGAGCTGAACGAGAACTGGACTCCCTACGTGCGCCACCGGGTCGGAGAGGTGCCGATGGCCGCCGGCGCCGTCAGCATCGACCTCCACTGGCACGTCGTCGGGCTCGGACGTCACCGCCGATCGATTCGGTTCGATCCGTCGGCAATGCTCGCTCGTCGGCGTTTCGTCGAGGTCGCCGGTACGGCCCGGCCGACATTCGACCCGAGCGATCAGCTCCTGCATCTCGTCGTTCACGCAGCCCTGTCCGGCGCGACGCGGCTCGACCAACTCCGCGACCTCGCCGTGGTGGTGTCCAACGAACGGATCGACTGGGGCGAGTTCGCGCAGCGGGCGGGTGGGGTGGGCGTCGCAAAGCTCGCGGGCCACACGCTCGACCGCGCCGCCCGCGTGCTCGGTGCACCGATCAGCGATCCGGTGCTCCGTCGGATGGCGGGCTCGTCGCTGGACCGGCGTCGACGTCTCGACGGCGACGCGATCGGCGATCTCCGCGGCATCGGGG
>BQJV01000570.1 GCA_021604885.1 Acidimicrobiales bacterium | reverse complement strand
GCAACGGGGGCCTCCTGCCAACCGCTCGTGATGTCGGTGAACGGATGACCGCTCGCGCTCGGCTCACCCGCCAGACGGTGCAGCAGCGCGGCGAGTTGGCCGCGGGTGAGCCCGTCGTCCGGCGAGTAGCGCCACGGGACGGTGCCGGTCGTGATGTCCTGCTCGACCATCCAGGCCACCGCATCCTGCTGCCAGGACGCCACGACGTCGGCGAACGGGTGGTCGCCCGCAGGTGCCGGCTCGCCTTCCATCCGCCACATGAACGCCGCCGCCTGGCCGCGGGTGACGGGATCGTGGGGCGAGAAGCACCCGGCGCCGGTGCCGGTGGTGATGTCGTTGTCGACCATCCACTGCACGGGCCGAGCCCAGTAGGCGCCGCTCTCGACATCGCCGAAACCGGCCACCCCCGATGCGGGTGTGACACCGACCGCCAGCAGGGCGATCGATAGGAGAAGAGGGGCGAGTCGGCGCATCACAGGCAGATGTCGGCGCGAAGTCGAGCAACGTGAAGAGAATCTGGGGACACCATGCACTCCAGCCCGCGCCTTCCGTCATGGAAACGTAACATCACTGTCACGTCGAGTGACGCATGGCGCCCTGTGGAAACCTGTGGAATTCCGCCCAACCCGACGAAAACCGGTCTCGCTTGGTGGTCAGCCGATGTCGCGACGCTGAAATGCGAGGACGCCGGCAGTCACGAGAGCGGCGGCCAGCGCGAGCAGGAGGAGGAGCGGCGCGATCGCGACCCCCTGCCAGAGCGGCTGCGCGTCGGCGTACGGATACCAGAGCGAGGCGTAGCGCAGGAAGCGCAGCGAATCGACGAGCGGGAAGAGGCTGTACGCGAGATAGCTCCAGAGGGCGACGACGCTTCCCGCGCCGAGCGCAGTGCCGCGCCGACCGGTGATCGCGCCTGCAGCGAACCCGGACGCACCGATGGCGACGCCGAGCGCCCAGAGATGGAGACACGCGGCGGTCAGGTTCCCGAGACCGATCCCGAGGTCCGCGACCCACGACCCGGTTGCCGCCGCGAACCAGTAGCCGAGGACGACCACGGAGACCGCGGCGAACATCGAAACCGCGGCCGACGCCGCGATCGTTCGACGCGCGACGCCGGTCGTCGCGAGCAGGTCGAGGCGGCCGCTGCGCTCGGAGCCGGCCAGGGCCGAGGCGGCCGTCGACACGGCGACCACGGTCACGAGGATGGGCGCCATCGAACCGAACGCCTCCGCCTGGAGAAAGCCCTCCGGTGTCGCGAACTCGGTGCTGCCGACGAGCTGTTCGAAGAACTCGGGTAGGTCGTCGGACATCTCGGCGAAGCTGTCGCGCACGCTCGGGTAGACGGCGATCTGGAGCCACAGCATCAACATGCCGCCGAGCGCGACACCAGCCGTGAGGACCCGCCGTTCCCGCGCGAATCGGAGGGCGAGGACCCGACTCTGTCGGAGCACTGCGGTCATGGCTCGACCTCGACGTCCTCCGCTCGGTAGAAGTCGAGGAACACGTCCTCCAGGTCTGCCGCCGCGCTCCGCACCGCATGGATCTCCGTGTCGTCGAGGGCCGCTCGCAGCAACGCATCGACGGATCCCTGCACGACCACCCGCAGGTGCGTGCCGTCCGCCTCCGCGCCGCGCACGCCATCCAACCTTCGGAAGCGATCGACGTCCGGCGCGGACGCCAGCTCGAGATCGATGGTCGTGGTCGCCCGTTCCTTGAGACCGGCAAGCGTGTCGACCGCCACGAGGCGACCTTCCCGGATGACGCCGACGCGGTCGGCGACGCGATCGACCTCGGCAAGGCTGTGCGACGACAGAAACACCGTCGCGCCATGACGGGCTGCCTCCCGAAGCATCTCGTGGAACGTGTGCTGCACCAGCGGATCGAGGCCGCGCGTCGGCTCGTCGAGAACGATGAGCTCGGGTTCGTGCGCCAGCGCGTGCAGCAGGGCGATCTTCTGCCGGTTTCCGGTGGAGAGCTCGCGGATGCGCCGATCGAGTTCGGCGTCCAGGCGTTCGGCCATCACTTCACGCGTCGCCGACGAGTCGAGCCCGCGCAGGGCGTCGGCCTCACGGAGGAACCGACGACCGGTCAACTGGTCCGAGAACGCGGGCTCGCTCGGCACGTAGCCGACGCGCCGAAGGATCGCTGCCGCGGCGACTCGGGGATCGAGTCCGAAGACCTCGACGCGCCCGGACGTGGGCCGCGCGAGATCCAGCAGCATGCGGATGGTTGTCGATTTGCCCGCGCCGTTCGGACCCAGGAAGCCGAAGATCTCCCCCGCCCGGATCGTCAGGTCGAGATCATCGACCGCGACCACACCGGGAAACGCCTTGGTGAGATGGCGCGTCTCGATGACCGCTCGACCCGTCTGCATTCCCCCGTTCTAGGGCCGCCGACGCGGGAGGGACAGTGACCTACGTCCCGAGCGGCGGACGCTCGTCAGGCCAGCGCGTCGCCGCCTCGATCTGTGCGGCCACCGAGAGGAGGAGATCCTCGCGGTTCGGTGGCGCGACGAGCATGACGGATCGCGGAAGACCGTCGGCGTCGAATCCCATCGGGACGGACGCGGCCGGCTGGCCCGTGTAGTTCCAGATCGCAGTGAACGGGTAGACGCGACTCATGCCGAGCAGCGT
>BQJV01000569.1 GCA_021604885.1 Acidimicrobiales bacterium | reverse complement strand
GTCCCCGGCCCGGACCGCGCCCTGGTGAACACCACCATGACCGCCGACGACACCTGGTGCGCCAGCGATCTCGCCCGCACCGAGGTGATGCTCGCGTTGCACCGCATCGCCGGTGCCGAGGTGCTGGCGAACGATCTGCGCGCCGCGGCCCGCGCCGACTTCGACGCGTTCGTGATGGTGCCCGTCGACGACCGCTGCATCGCACGGGCCACGGAGCTCGGATCGCAGTTCGGACTCCGGACCGTCGACGCGATCCACCTCGCTGCGGCCGACCGGCTCCCCCGCCCGGTGCGCTACCTCACCCTCGATCGTCATCAGATCCCCGCCGCATCCGCGCTCGGATTCGACCTCGTTGCGCCGCTGGCGCGCTAGAACGTCGGGCATGCTCCGCCGCCTATCTGCCGTCCTCCTCGCCGCCGCGCTCGTCGCCGCCAGCTGTGCCGACGACGACTCGTCCACCGAACCACCGACGTCCACGACCACGACCACGTCGACCACCGCCGCGCCCGGCGAGGATGCCACGCCGCCCGACGACCCGATCCAGGTGGCCACCGTCGTCGACGGCGTGGACACCAGTCCCCTGGCGGCCCGGGTGACGATCGAGAGCACGGTGCCCGTGACCGTGCAGATCACCGCCACCGCTGATGACCACGAGGTCGCGACGCCCGTGACCGCGGCCTCGGCGACGACCCACGACCTGCCGCTCGTGGGCATGCGGGCGGATCGCGACTATGTCGTCGCGCTCACCCTGACCGACGCCGCGGGCAACGAGACCACGGCGACCGAGAGCTTCACTACCGGCTCGTTGCCGGATGTGCTCCCCGTGCTCGACATCGTGTCGGACCCCGACCGCTCGTCGCCCGGCATCACGATCCTCGAGTTGAACCCGGTCTCGTCGATCTTCGACGGCCTCGGCGCCCCCATCGTGGGCGTGGACGAGGAAGGCGAATACGTCTGGTACTACAACTCGGGCACCTTCTCCGGCGCCGCGCAACGCACGCCCGCCGGCGGTGTGGCCTTCCAGCACGACCCGTTCGCCTTCAGCGTCAACGACATCACCAGCCGCCGGATCGCCGAGTACTACCCGGACCCGACCGGTGCCGACGAGCCTTCGTCCGATGATTCCGGCACCGAGTACTTCCCGTACCACGCCGACTGGGTCGACCTCGGCGCCGTCCACCACGACCTCGTGCCGATGGACGATGGCACGCTGCTCGGCCTCTCGACGACCGAGCACCCGGTGACGCCCGAGCGTCGGGCCGAGCTGTGTCCGGGTGACGAGGAGGAGTGGAACATCTTCTCCGACGTCGTCATGCACGTGGAGCCCGACGGCACCGTCCTGCGTACCTGGGATCTCTACGACGTCCTCAGCTTCGACGACCATCCCGGTGAGTTCCTGTGCAACGTCCAGGGCCTCGGCGTGACTCCCACCCGTCGCGACTGGACCCACGCCAACGCCATGTGGTTCGACGCCGACCGTGACGCGATCCTCGTCTCCTCACGTCACACCGATCAGATCGTCGCCTTCGCCATGACGGACGAGACCGGCCCGCAGACCGAGGTCCGTTGGATCCTCGGCAACGACGCCACCATGCCGTACGACGGAGAGTCGTTCCACCACACGCACGGCGTGAAGGTCGTGAGCAACGGCGACGTGCTGTTCTACGACAACGGCAACTTCCGCCCGGGCACGCTGTCCGCCGGTGGCACCGAGCCGAACTACAGCCGGGCGGTGCGCATCCGGGTCGACGACAGCAGCGACGATCCCTCCGAGTGGTCCGCCACCCAGGTGTGGGACCACCGGATGATCGATCCGATCACCGACGAGCTGCTCTACGCGCCGTTCATCAGCGACGCCGACGAGCTGGCCAACGGCAACATCCTCGTCACCCACGGCGGCGCGTCCGTCGATCCGAACAACTTCCTCAACAGTCATGTCCAGGTCGTCGAAGTCGTTCCCGACGCCGAGAACGGTGGCGACGAGGGCGGCGACATCGTCTGGCAGTTGAGCCTCGGCGACGCCGAGGAGGCCGTGTCGATGTATCGGGCGGACCGCTGGGAGACGCTCTACTTCGGCGCCCTGTGGGCCGACGTGTGACCGCGCTCCCCGCCGACGAACGTCCCTTCGACGACACTCCGATCCACACCGCGGACCTGCCCGCTACCCCGACGCGCGACCGAAACATCTCCGCGAAAGCATGGGTCGAGGCACCTGCGTCCGTTCGCGGCGCAGGGGACGACATCGGTGGCGTCCGCGTGGCCTACAAGCGACGTCTCGGGCCGTGGCTGCTCTGGCGGGCCGGCCCCGCACGGCGCGCCGATGCCCGCTATGTCGCCGTGCAGCACGACGACCTCGCGACGCATCACGAGTTCCGCCTCTTCGCGGACGGCACCGGCACCGGTGTCGGCCCCTCCGGCGCGCACCACACGCGGTTCCGGGCATGGAAGCAGGATCTCCTGGGGCGCGCCGCGACCGACGGCTGATCGGACATCGGTAGCCTCCTGCCCCAGATGCTCCGACGATTCCTGGCCGTCGCCGGCCTGACCGCGCTGGTTGTCGCGCAGCCGATCCTCGACCTCTTCGGCAACGAGCCGGCGGCGACGTTCGGCGTGCACCGGATCGAGGGCCGGTCGAT
>BQJV01000568.1 GCA_021604885.1 Acidimicrobiales bacterium | reverse complement strand
GGGCGACGGCGCATCGCGAAAGCCTGAGCCTCGACGCCTCGATGGTCCACGACGGCGGCCGCTGGACGATCCTCGATCCGGAGCCGATCGCCACCCATGGCGCCGATGCGATCCGCATCACGATCTCGTGGAAGGCGGAGGTCTTCGTCGACGACGCGGAACGTGAGGCGGTTCGCACCGCCGACGACGAGCTTCCGATCGGCTCCATCGTCGATCGATTCGTCGCCGACCTCCGCGCCAAGGGGATGGACATCACCGCCCCGTCCGACCCCCTGCACGACAACGACTGGATGGACGTGCTCGAGCGGGCCTATCCGTCACCGGCTCCGCCGATCCCCTGAACCTCAGGAGTTGAGCCGTACGAGAGCCTCGTGCTCGATCGCGGCCACGGGTCGACCATCGACGCTGATGCGCACGTCGACCACCGCTCGTTCACCGCTGCGGCTCTCGAACCGGTCGACCTCGAATGCCTCGACGAGCACCGCATCGCCGGGTCGGGCCAGACCGAGGTGACGGATCTCGCTGCGGGTGTGGACCCACGCACCGTCGACGAGTTGGGTCGCGAAGACCCGGTTGGCCAGGCTCGGCCACACGACCGGATGAACGATCGACGCGGTGTCGTAGAGCTCGAGATCTTCCCCGGCCCGCGCCGCATAGCCCACCCACCGGTCGTCCAGTTCGAGCGCGAGCGGCTCGAGGCGTGTCCCTATGGGCTCGTTCGGCGGCTCGTGGCCGAGCGCCACGGCGCACGTCGCCGCGACGGTGTCTCCGAGGCGCGCCTCGACGAGCACGTCGTCGCGGCCGGATGCCGGGACGAGGTCGACGCGCTCGTCGGCGAGAACGGGCGCGCGGAACCGCACGGTCGCGCTCCCCTGCCGAAGCCAGTCCTCGCCCCACGCGGCCGCGGCCGGACGCGTGAGGTAGGCGTAGATCGTCGTGCCGGCGACCACCGCGCCGTCGTAGCCCGCGGCCCGACCACCCGCCTCGGTGTGCACCGGATTGTCCGCATGCTCCGCGAGGTTGACGGCGGCGATCGACCAGGGCTCCAGCGGGGCGGGCATGCGTGCAGACGCTAGACGGAACGGGCGGTTACCGGGTTGTGATCGCGACGGTTGGGGCGTACGTTTTGACTCTCCATGAGGCGATCTCACGTCGCCGAGTGGAATCTTCGTCCGGTTCGCCGGGCGGGGGGTCCTGTAGATCAGTTTGGAGTGATCGCCACCCTGTCAAGGTGGAGGCCGCGGGTTCAAATCCCGTCAGGACCGCCACACGGCCACCCGATTCCGGGTGGCCGTTTGTGGGGTCGGGTAGCTCAGTTGGCAGAGCGACCGCCTGAAAAGCGGTAGGTCACCGGATCGACGCCGGTCCCGACCACCACACCGGCGGCCCGGCCCGAGCGCCGGGCCGTCACCGTTTTCCCCCGCAACATCTGGTGTCTGACACCCGCAACATCTCCCCTGCGACATCGCCGATGACGCGGTTCAGCCGAGGGCGCGGGCGGCGTGGAAGCCGTCGCTCATGGCGCCTTCGAGATAGCGCACCCCGGTGCAGTCGCCGATGACGACCGGCTCGATGCCGGCGGCGCGGAACCGATTGGCGACGGTCTCGTCGCCCACGAGGCCGGTGGCGATGACGACGGAGTCGACGTCGACCGAGGTGGCCGTGCCGTCCTCCTCGTCGCCGACCATGTAGTGCACGACACCGTCGCCGATCCCGGTGACAGTGGCTTCCGCGATGAGCTCGGCCCCGTGGTCGCGAAGATCAGTGAGCACCCGCCACCGCCGCGGGTGCGCCATCTCGGTCGCGAGCACGGCCTCCTCTTCGAGCACCGTGACCGTCCGCCCCCGATCGACGAGGAACTCCGCCAGCTCGATGCCCACCAGTCCCCCACCGATGATCGCGACGCGGGTGCCGATCGGCATGTAGTGCTCGGTCAGCCTGGCCAACCGCTCGGGATCGTTCAGCAGTCCGAGCCGGCGCCCGACCATCGCCGCGATGCGGCCGACGCGGGGCAGTTTCTTCATCGCCGCGGCGACGTCGCCGCTTCCGGTGAGCATCGCCCGCAGATCATCGCCGTCGACCACGAGATCCCGCGTCGCCCCCGGCACCGAGGACCGCTGCCGGGCCGCGCCCGTTGCCACGATCACCTCGTCGGGCGACAGCGCCGCGACCATCTCGGGCGTCGCCGCCGTCTCGAGGCGGACATCGACCGGGAGCTCCTCCATCTGTCGGGTGAGCCAGCGGAGCAATCGCAGGTTCGGCTCGTAGACCAGCGCCGCGAAGCGCAGCGCGCCACCGAGCTGAGACGACGCCTCGAGGAGCGTGACCTCATGGCCCCGCACCGCGGCGACCCGGGCGGCCTCCATGCCGGCCGGCCCACCTCCGACGATCACGACCCGCTTCGAGACGGCGGCGGTCGAACGTTCGACCTCGGCGAGCTCGACCTCGTTGGCCAGCACCGGGTTGACCGCGCACCGCACCCGCTCGTCGAAGAACGGCCGGGCGACGCACGTGTAGCAGTTGATGCACGGTCGGATGTCCGCCTCCCGACCCTCGACCAGCTTCCGCGCCGTCTCCGGATCGGCGAGCATCTGGCGACCCATCGCGATCAGGTCGGCCTTGCCGTAGGCGACCAT
>BQJV01000567.1 GCA_021604885.1 Acidimicrobiales bacterium | reverse complement strand
CTGCAGATCAGCCTCGTCGGCACCGTTCAGCACGATGGCGAACTCATCACCGCCGAGACGGGCGACCGTGTCACCGTCGCGCATCAGCTCCGCGAGCCGGACCCCGATCGTCGTGAGCAGCTCGTCGCCGAAGCCATGGCCCAGCGTGTCGTTGATCTCCTTGAACTGGTTGAGATCGAGGAGAAGGAGCCCGACGGTCGTGCGATCCCGGCGCATCCCGGCCAACGCATGGGCGAGTCGGTCGAAGAGCAGCGAGCGGTTCGGCAGCGACGTCAACGGATCATGGAACGCCTGGTGTCGGATCAGCTCGGTGGCGTGCTTGCGGTCGGTCACGTCGGCGAACTGCACGCCGACGGCGCCGTCGGGTAGCGCCACCAACTCGTAGTCGAACGTGCGCGACCCGGCGGGCGTCACGATCTCCACATCGTCCCGATCAGCCACCCGGCCGGAGAGCAGCAGGTCATCGAGGTCGGCCCGCACGATCGCGGGGAGCCACGGCGCCACATGCACCAGACCGCGACCGAGGCCGTCGTCGGCGTCGATGCCGGCCAGCGCCGCGAACGCGGGGTTCATCTGGATCACTTCGGGCTCGACGGCGACCTCGTCTCGCCCGGAGACCACCAGCAGGGGCTCGGACTGGTTGGCGACGACCGCGGCGAGGCGGTCGACCTGCTCGCGAACCGCCGCCTCCTCTGCGATGTCGAGGATCACCCCGCGGAAGTAGCGCCGATCGCCGACCTCGACCTGACGCACGACTTCACGGACCCGCAGGAGCGTGCCGTCCGAACGACGGAGGCGGACCTCGCGGACCTCGGCCTCGCTCATCGTTTCCGGATCGAGCCGGTACTCGTCGAGGTCGGCGTGGTGCACCCGGCGGGAGACCGACATGGACCGCCAATCCGCCGGCGTGAAGCCGAGGAGCTCCTCCACCCGACCGACCGCGCGGATGAGCGCAAACGTGTCGACGTCCGCCTCCCACACGATGACCGGCAGCGAGTCGACGAGATCGGCGACGCGCAGCACGCTGTCGCGGCCCTCGCCGAGGATCTTGAGGTTGTTGAAGTTGAGACCGGCCGTCGAACCGGCCATCACGAGGACGATGTAGAGCCATCCGGGTACGTCGGCCACGTACGCCGCGGCGCCCATCCCACCGCACAACGCCGCCCACAACGCCCAGGTCGCGCGGGGCGACACCAGCCAACCGACCGTCATGGCGGCGACGGACGGCACGAGCAGCGCCGTCCACACGGCCGCATCCGAGGCGCTGACGTGACCGATCAACAGGAGGTCGAAGATGCCGAGCGCCGTGGCCTGCCAGCGTCGCGGCAGCACCAGGAGAACGGACGCCATGCCGGCGATGTAGACGACGCCGGCCACGACCAGCGCCGGGTCAGGGATGGCGAGAAAGAGCCCCGCCACCACGAGCGGGCCCATCACGAGGTGGGCGACGCGGATCAGTTCGAGCGTGCGATCACGCACCGCGGTGCGGTCGTGGGTCCACTGCTCGATCAGCTCGTCCAGCTCCGACGTCGCGGACAGCGACAACGAGAGCGACGAGCCCGCCATGTTCGATCAGCTCTGCTCGGGCCGCAGCAGCCAGTCGCGGCTCGGGTCCGGCTCGCTATCGCCGGCGAGAAACTGGTGGAACGCCTCGTCCTCGGACTCGTCGGCTTCCAGGGCCTCGGCGAGCTGGTCCGGTGACGTCTGCTCGACGAGACGGGCGCCGAGCATGCCGAAGAGTCCGGAGGACTTCGACTCCGGTTCCGGCTCCGACTCTGGCTCCGACTCCGACTCCTCGGCCGGCTCATCGGCGTCGGTCGACTCGTGGACGTCGGTCTCGTCCGCGGTCGCCCGGGAGAACAGCCCGGCGCTGGACGGACGCTCGCCCTCGTCGTCACCGTCGTGATCGATTTCCGGTTCGAGGATCTCGTGGCCGGCGAACTCACGAGGCGGGCCGTCCGGGATCTCGTCGATCGCGTCGTCCGGCATGTCCACCGCGTCGGGGTAGGCCTCGTCGGTCGGGATCGCGGACTCGAGCAGATCGGTCCAGGTGTCCGTGTCCTCCGGCGCGTCGGCGGCAGTGGCCGCCTCCTCGTCGACGTCGTCGTCGTGCGACTCGCCGAAGACGGCGTTCTCCGACAGGGCGGCTTCGAAGGCACTGTCGTCGAACACGGTGGACGCGTCGTCGAGTTCGGCGTCTTCGTCCAGCTCATCCAGCTCGTCGGACTCCTCGACGGCCGCGTCGGCGGGAGCCGGGTTGCCGGCGATCACGCTCTCGAGTTGTGGCGTGACGAGGCTCTCGATGGATGATCCGGCGCCGGCGGGGAGCTCGGTCGACATGAACGACACCATCGTCTCGGCGAGTTCCTGCACGCGGGAGCGGAGCTCGTCGTGGTAGCTCTCGAGCGCGCCTCGCTCGTCCTCGAGCGCGGTTCGCACCTCGGCCAGGGCCTCGACCTCGACGGCGACCTTCTCCCGCTCGCTCTGCACGAGCGCTTCGGCTTCTTCGCCGGCCGCGGCCTTGATCGCCTCGGCCTCCTCGTTGGCGGCGTCGATGCGCTCCTGGGCCCGGTCCGCGTCGGCCAGCAGCTCTTCGGCCATCGCCTCGGCCTCCGCGGCGACCCGCGTGGCCTCGTCGCGACGG
>BQJV01000566.1 GCA_021604885.1 Acidimicrobiales bacterium | reverse complement strand
CGCACGTCGGCGGCCTCCGGAAGGTCGAGCGACACGCGCGTCACGCCGTCCGCGCCGCGGATCACGCTCTGGACGCCGAACACGGTGGGCAGCCCGGCCACGGGATCGTCCACCGCGACCACCTCGCACTCCACCGGATCGAGCGCGCCCACGAGCCCGCACCCGCCGGTCTGGTCGGGGGCGCAGGGCGAGTCGAGGGGGATGCGGTAGTCGTCGGCGGCCGCGTCACAGAAGTCGGGGTCGGCGGCGAAGTCGCCGGTGCCCGCCGCGCAATCCACCGTATCTTCCCCGTTGTTCCAGAAGTCGTTGCAGGCGAGCGTGGTGCTCGCGGTGCAGCGCACGCCGCCGGCCGACGGCGCGTCGTTGCCGGCCACGATGTTGTTCGAGAAGTCGACCGTGGCCGAGCTGGTCACGAACACCGCGCCGCCGGCCTCGCCCGCGAGGTTCTGCGCGAACGTGTTGTTCGTGATCGACGCCGATCCCCCCTGCACGTGCACCGCCCCGCCCTCGGACTCGGCCTCCCCGTCGAAGAACACGTTGCCGGTGATGATCGCGCCGTTCGGGTTCTGGAGCGCGATGGCCGCGCCGTCGCCCTGGGTCAGGTTCGAGTCGAACACGCACGCCTCGAACCGCGGGGTGCCACCGAGCGCGAACACCGCGCCGCCCGCGTTGCCCGCGATGTTGGTGGTGAACACGCAGTTCTTCACCGTGGGCGAGACGCCCTCGATGAACATCGCCGCACCGTACCCCGCCGGATAGCCGCCGAAGCTCGCGCCCCCGGTGAAGGTGAAGCCGTCGACGATCGCGTCATTCTCGAGGATCATCGCCTTCTGGAAGAACGGCGCCTGGATGGTGGTCACGCCCGGACCGTTCTCGGCCACCAGGATGACCCGCTCGGAGATGGTGATCATCTCCTCGTACGTCCCCGGGCCCACCAGCACCGTGTCGCAGTATCCCGCCGCGTTCACCGCAGCCTGGATGGTGGAGAACGTGTCGGGGACCAGGATCACCGAGCCCGCGCACGGCGGCTCGGGCGAGGTGCCGGCCAGCGCAAACGCCTGCGGACCGTCGGGAAGGTCGGTGGCGGTGACCCGCGCGAGCCAGGTGCCCGGCGTGGGATCGTCGACGGTGACCTGCTCCACCGGATCGCGATGGTTCGCGGCCCGCACCGCATCGGCGGCGGGAACGGCCGGCGACAGCCGCCACGGCAGGTGCTCCCCGCCGAGGGGATCGACGAGCACGAGGTCGAGGTCGTTGATCAGCGTCTCGGTGGCGCCCGGCGACGCGGGGGGATCGATCCAGCAGAGGGTGACCTGCGCCCGGTCATCACCGGGCTGGACGTCGAACTCGAACTCGGCCACGTCGACCTCGTCGGCGAGCTCGGAGGTGACCACCGAGCCCTCCTGGAGCTGGGCCAGCGCCGCCACCGCGTCCACCGCGCCATGTCCGAAGGCGTAGTCGGGGCCGGTGCGGCCGAGGTCGCGGGCGGTGTTGCAGAGTAGCGCCTTGATCAGCGCCGGCGCGGCCAGGGAGCCGAGGCTGTCCTGGTATGCCTGCTGGAGGAGCGCCACGATGCCGGATACGGTCGGGGTCGACATCGACGTGCCCGAGTAGGTGCCGTAGCCGCCGCCGGGGAACGTGGAGGTGACGCCGAAGTCGTCCGACGCCTGGCTGCCGGGGCCCACCAGGTCGGGCTTCAGGCGTCCGTCGTCCATCGGTCCCCACGAGGAGAAGTCGGCCATGCCGTCGGTGTCGGAGCGGATCGCGCCCACGCAGATGTTGTTCTTCGCGGTGGCCGGGGGTCCGATCACGCCGTAGTTCTCGTAGGGGAAGCCCATCATCCCGCAGTCACCGTCGTCGCGCTCGTTGCCGGCCGACCAGCAGAGGACGAGCGGACCGCCCACCACGCCCCGCACGAGGTCGTCGTAGTTCGCGGCGTTGGCGTCGTAGTCGCCGTAGCTGTCGCAGTTGTCGAAGTCGCCCTCATCGATGGTGAAGCTCCACGAGTTCTGGGAGATCGACGCGCCGTACACGTTGATCGCCTCGTCGTGCTCGGCGACGGGGTTCGTCCAGTCGTAGGAGATGAGGGTCGTGCCCGGGGCCATGCCCGCCCACTGACGCTGGGATCCGCCGTGCGACTGGCTGTTGATGCCGTTGCCGCCGAGGGTGCCGCCCACGTGGGTGGCGTGGTTCGTCGGCGACGCGCCGTCGGCCACGGTGAGCCGGGCGCCGAAGTCGGGGTGGGTGGAATCGAGCGCGCCCGAGTCCCAGACCGCCGCGGTGACGCCGTCGCCGTCGAGATCGTACGGAGGATCATTCAGGGTGTCGGCCCCGACGTTCTCGCGGTTCGAGTCGTTCATGGTGATCTTCGGCGGGTTGCCCTCCTGCACCCACTGCACGAGGTCGTGCTCGGCGAGGGTCTGGAGGTGCTCGGGCGCCACCACGACATCGAACGAGCGCAGGAAGTCGACCTCGGTCTCGATCGCCGCGTCCATGCCGGCCAGGACCGCCCGGGCCTCGTCGACCGCCACGTCGCGCCAGAAGCGGACGATGAGCCGGTAGCGGCCGTCGGCGGTGCGGGCGTAGACGGGCGGCTCGGCCTCCCGGAGTCGCCGGTGAAGCCGATCCGCCGGCTCGAGCGGCGCCGCCCAG
>BQJV01000565.1 GCA_021604885.1 Acidimicrobiales bacterium | reverse complement strand
CGCGGCGACTTCGCCCTGATCCTCTGGCGAGCGGCCGGGTCCCCGTCGGCCCCGAACATCACCCTCACGGACGTCGGATCGCAGGCCTACTACTACGAGGCCATTCGCTGGGCGAGCCATGTCGGTGTCATGAACGGCTTCGCGGACGGTACCTTCCGTCCCGATGACGCAATCATTCGCGGCCACGTCGCTCTGATGCTGTGTCGGTTCTCCGACGAAGTCTCCCTGCCCGTGGGTCGCTGCAGCTGATTCGCCATCTCGGCGCGGCGATCACCGCCGCGCTCCTGATCGGCGCGTGCAGCTACTCGGCGGACGGCGACACCGAGGTCGCCGCGCTGCCGGCGGCGTCGGATGCCGCGCCCACCTGGTGGTTCGATGCGCCGTGCGACCCCGCCGCGGCCGACTGTGTGCCGCCATTGCCCGCTGATCCGCCCACGGCGACCGTCGAACTCCCGGACGGGCACACGGAGTTGCTCGAGCTCACCGACGCGGACGCGATCGTGGTCGGCGCGCCAGGGGCGACCATCGGGTCGATCGAGGTGTCGGCGTCCGGTGTGCGCATCGTCGGCGTCGACGTCGAGGTGATCGTGGTCAACCCGAACGCCGACCGCACGACGATCGAGTCGAGCCGTATCGGGCAGCTGTTCGTCAACGGCGCCGATGGTGTGCTCGTCCGAGGCAACCTCATCCGGCCCTACGACCTGGGTCCGGATGCGGTGCAGATCAAGACGTTCGACGGCGACACGCCGGAGAACCTCCTCTTCGAGGCGAATGTGATCGGGCCGCAGGACTCCGACGGCGAGGCGCACACAGACTGTGTGCAGATCCTCGGTGGCGACCAGATCCGGTTCGCTCGCAATGTGGTGCTCCCGTGCGGCGACAAGGCGTTCCAGATCCGGTCCGGCGCCGGCGGCGTGGTCGGCCATGTCGCGCTCGAAGGCAACGTCATCTACGAGTGCCCCGAGCAGCGCGTCGGTTGCGAAGGATTCCATGCGATCGTGTGGGCCTCCACCGACACATCGGTGCTCGAGCTCGTGCACAATACGATCCGCGGCTCGGTGGGTGTCTCGTCCGGCGGCTCGACCGTGGATCCCGGCGACAACCTGATTGCGTCGGGCAACATCGCCGCGTCGCTGCCGTGCACGGAAGCGACCGTGGAGAACCTCACGGTCAGCCACGAGCCCTGCGGCGCCGGGAGCGTGCAATCGGATTTCCCCGCATTCGTGGACGACGCCGCGACGGTCGGCGACCTCCGACTCGTGGATCCGACGGCGGTTCCGGTCGCCTCCGAACCGTTCGGTCCGTCGATCTGGAGTTCAAGCACCTGCGCGGCGCCGCGTTTCGGCGCGGCAATTGCGTGTTCGTGACCGACTCAAGCGAAAAACGGTTGGTAACGTCGTCATTCGGCCGATGAGTACGATGGCGGGTGATCGTCCTCTCGCCTGCATGGAGTTTGCGTGGACCTCAGAACGATCGTTCTCATCCTGTTGCGTCGGTGGTACGTCGCCGCCCCCATCGCCGCGCTCGCGCTCTATGTCGCGGCCGGCAGCGGCGGCTCGCCGAGCTACACGGTGGAGGGCAGTTTCCTGCTCGTCGTCGCTCAGGACACGTCGACCGAAGACGGTCCGACCAACCCGATCATCACCACGCCCTCCGGCATCAACTCCGTGGCCAACGTGGCGGTCGTCGTCATGCACACCTCGGAGCGGCGTACCGATGTCGCCGAGGCCGGCTACTCGCCGAGCTACAACTTCTCGGTCGCCAACAATGATCCGTTCGTGAACTTCGAGGTCGCGGACGACGACGAACTGATCGCGGTCGAGTCCGCCGCCGTGCTCGCCCGACTGTTCACCGAGGAGATGACGGTGCAACAGCAACGGTTCGGCGTCGACGCTGGCGCACTCGCGCGCGCCGAGCTTCTCGAGATCTCCGAGTCGATCGCCGACTACTCGTCCGTGCGGACCGGTCAGATCACCGTTGCCGCCGCCGGTTTCCTCCTGGCGTTCATGGCGGCATTCGCGGTGGAGGGCGTCTTCTACTTCTTCAGTGATCGCCGTCGTGAGTTCCACGAGTTCGACAAGTACGAGTCCGACGCCTCGAAGTACGGCGTGGGCGGCGAGACCGCGGCCGAGTTCCGCCCGAGCAGTCCCGTGGCGGCGCTCGCGAACCCGCCGGAGCAGGCCGAGCTCGAGCAGAAGACATCCAGTCGGTGGGTGCGGGCGCGCGGTCGAAGGGCCGAGGGCTAGGTCGTCCGTCATGTCGTTCCCGGAGATGGCCTGGGCCATCCTGCGGAAGTGGTGGGTTTTCGTTCCGGTGATGGCCGCGGGGCTGTTCGTCACCAACGAGCTGCGCACGACCGGTGCGGAGTACATCGCGGTTGCCCGCGTCACCGTCACGCTTCCCCGCACGGAGAACACCCTCCTCGACAGCTCGCGCGGCCACTATCGCGGTCCCGCGATCATCGCCGCGGTCGGCATGCTCGACGACGAATACCGGAACACGGTGAAAGCGCAGGGTCTGCCCGACACCTTCGAGTTCGACTGGCAGGATGAGTTCCCGATCATCGTGATCGTGCTGCGCGGTCCGACCGAAGCCGGGGTTTCGGACGCGATCGAGCTCGTGGCCGACGACTATGTCGATCGTCTCGATCTGGTCCAGTCGGAGCGTGACA
>BQJV01000564.1 GCA_021604885.1 Acidimicrobiales bacterium | reverse complement strand
GATGTCTGTGGCTCACTCATGACGGGGTCTCCTGATCGCGGGGTGGCGCCCCGATGCGGCGGCCGGTGATGCGGTCGGGCGTGATGCGCAGGACGCGATGCTTGGATCCGGACGCCCACGGGTCGGTGTCGACCTGGGCGTCGTGGAGCACGTCGTCGAGCTTCGTCGACTCATGGGCCAGGCCGTGGACGACGACCGACCAGCCGCAATGGTTCAGCTCGTCCAGATCGTCGATCTCGAAGGCGACCAGCTCGCCGAGCAGTGCCGCCGCGAGCTTCGTGCCCTCCGCCGTGCGTACGACGATGTCGCCGTCGACGACCCGATAGTTGACCGGAAAGATGTCCGGCTGATGGCCGACGGCGACGACGAGGCGACCGATGACATGGTTCCCCAGCCGAGCCCAGCACTCGCCCTCGTCCATGGTCTCGAGGGATGTCGGCGGTGGGCTGGTGGTCATGAATCCATGATCGGGGTCGGCTCATCGACCGCCCAGGGACCTAGGTCCCGTCGGGACCGCCGCGGCCGATGCCGGATCGAGATCGCCCGTGTAGGGTCGCCGGACGATGGCGCAGCTGCGATTCACCTTCGGGACGATGGGCTCGGGCAAGTCCACCCAGGCCCTCCAGATCCATCACAACCTGCGCGCTCGCGGGCTCACCACGATCCTCACGACCCAGCTGGATCGGGCGGAAGGCCGCGTGTCGAGCCGACTCGGCGTCTCCGCCGAAGCCGAGCTCGCGGACCCCGGCACGGACCTCTTCGAGATGGTTCGCCGCCGCATGGCTCGCCTCGGCAGCGTCGACGCGGTGATCTGCGACGAGGTGCAGTTCTATTCCCCGAACCAGTGCGAACAGCTCGCCCGCGTCGTGGACGACCTCGCCGTCGACGTGTACGCGTTCGGCCTGCTGACCAGCTTCCAGGGCGAGCTCTTCCCCGGCACCGCCCGCATGTTGGAGCTCGCCGATCAGCGCACCGAGATCCAGGTCGAGGCCCGCTGCTGGTGCGGCTCCCGTGCCACCCACAACGCCCGGTTTGTCGACGGCGAACAGGTCGTGTCGGGTCAGCTGAAGGTGGTCGGCGACACCTCCGGCCCCGCCTCGGGGGAGGTCACCTACGACCTGCTCTGTCGTTCCCACTGGATGGACGGCGCCCGCCGGGCCCGTGGCAGCCAGCTCGAGTTGCTCGACGCCGACGACGCCCGCTCACCGAACACCGATGAAGACCACAGCGGCCCGGTCGAGGTCGACCCCGCCGCCGTCCCGACTCCCTTGAAGGCCAACGACCGTTGATTCTCTCCGACCGCACCATCCGCGAACAGCTCGACGCGGGCCGCATCGTCATCGACCCGCTCGATCCGAAGGGCCTCCAGCCCTCGTCGGTGGATCTCCGCCTCGACCGCTGGTTCCGCGTCTTTCGCAACCACACGATGAGCCACATCGACGTGAAGTCGAACCTCGAGGAACTCACCCAGCTCGTCGAGGTCGCGGAGGAGGAGGCGTTCATCCTCCATCCCGGCGAGTTCGTTCTCGGCAGCACACTCGAGCGGGTCGCGGTGCCCGACGACCTGGTCGCCCGGCTCGAAGGCAAGTCCAGCCTCGGCCGCCTCGGTCTGCTCATTCATTCGACCGCCGGCTTCGTCGACGCGGGGTTCGACGGTCAGCTCACGCTCGAGCTGAGCAACGTCGCCAACCTGCCGATCACCCTCTACCCGAACATGAAGATCGGCCAGATCTCGTTCCAGCAGATGACCACCGCGGCCGACGTGCCCTACGGCACCGGGCCGCTGCGCTCGAAGTACAAGCACCAGCGGGGGCCGATGCCCAGCCGGTACTGGGAGAACTTCGAGGACTGACCCGAGTTGTCCACAGTCATGTGGACAACGGGCGGGGCGCTCAGCGGTACTGCGTGGCGGTGATGATGCCGCCCAGGATCATGCCGAGACCGAGCAGCAGGATCGGATTCGACGTGTCCCAGATCGATCCGACGTAGTTCAACAGGATCACGGCGACGCCGAGACCCAGCAGGGCGAACATCAGGACCGGTACCCATGTCGGGCTCGGCGGGAGGTCTTCGTGACCGGTGTGGGACACCGTCTCGGGTGTGTATCCCTCCGGGCGGGTGCCCTTCGGGGTCACCCGGCCCCCGGAGACGCGGCGCTTGTTCGGCTTCTGCGACATGCGGACGATTCTACTGGATTACATCTATGTCATTATCCCCCGACTTACGCACAGCCTGTGGATAACCCCTATTCGATGGGTGCGACGAGGTCCATGTCCTCGAGACAGTGGCGTGGCGGCGCCGGGTCCTCGTGTGGCGCGATGGTCATGCGCACCTCTGCGCCACAGAGGCTGCAGCGGTAGGCGATCTTGACCTTGCGGAGCTCGCCGGACGGCGGCGGCTCCGGCACGGGGCGGGCCAGGCCCCGCAGCATCGCCAGGCCGGAGCGGAAGATGATGAGCCCGACGATCACGGCGAGGATCACGTTGAACACCTGCACGACGAGAGCCTACGGGCAAGCCAGGAGGGTCACGGCCGCGCCCGTCGGACCGAAGACGACACAGCCGACCACGTCGCCGGGAGCCGCGTGACCCACACCGTCGACGACGAGCCGGAGCTCCTCGGCCGCGGCGGCATCGCCCACCGCGAGCGTGGCGCCGTTGATGTTGACGTGTGCGG
>BQJV01000563.1 GCA_021604885.1 Acidimicrobiales bacterium | reverse complement strand
CCCCGCGCAGCATGGCCACACCCCCGTCGCCGACTTCCGCGGCCATCCACTCGCGGCGCACCCGTCCGACGCCGTGGTGATGGGCCAACCCCGCGCCGAGATCGTCGGCGGCCCGCAACGCGGCGTTCCAGCAGGCGTCATAGGTCGCCGCGTAGTCGGCCGGGTCGCTGGGCGTTGCCGCCAGCGTGAAGTAGAGGTTCGCACCGCTGCGGTACGCATGCGACGAGTGCGCCGATGCGGCCACCACGCCGGGCACGCCCGTGAGGGCACCGACCACGGCGTCGTAGAGCGCGGGCAGGCGCGACCAGTCGGCGGCGACCTCGATCGTGTCGGCGACCACGCCCGTCTGCAGGAGCTCGTCCCAGCTCGGCACCGTGTTGCGGTGGGCGAACCAGCCGTCGACCGCTTCCGTCGGTGCCGCCGCTCCGCCTCCTGCCGTGCAGATGTCGGCGACCGCAGCCGCTTCGAGGGGTGCGACGCCGGGCGGCCCTTCGTGCAGGAAGATCAACATCGCGTTGCCCTTGGGCATCTGGTCGCGGAAGTGCCGCCAGGACTCCCGCCCGTCGTAGAGCCGCACGACGGGTGGCCGCCATCCGGCCCGCATGACCTTTCGGATCGCGTCGATGCCATCGGCGAAGTCGGCGAAGTGGAACGCCTGACGAACGCCGGGCTCCGGTTGCTCACGCACCGAGAACGTCACGTCTGTCACGATGCCGAGCGTGCCCTCGGCGCCCATGAGCAGGTGACGCAGGTCGGGCCCGGCGGCGGCGCGCGGTGTGTCGCGACTGCGATAGACCGTCCCGTCCGCCAGCACCGCCTCGAGGCCGTAGACCACATCCTCGATGTTGCCGTAGGCCGTCGAGTACTGGCCCGACGCGCGCGTCGCGACCCAGCCACCGACCGTCGAGAGCTCGATCGACTGGGGCCAGTGGCCGATCGTCAACCCTTCGGCCGCCATGCGCTGCTCGGCCTCCAGGCCGTTCGTTCCGGCGCGGAAGGACGCGAGGAGGTCGGACGACGAGAACGAGCGGAGCCCGGTCATGCGCTCCGTGGAGAGCACGACGGAGTCCGACGCGGCCAGCACGCCGCCCACCACGCCGGAACCGCCACCGCGCGGAATCATCGGCGCCGAGTGAGCGACGCAGACCCGCACGGCCTCCGCGAGCTCCTCGGTCGTCTCCGGGGCACACACGGCCACCGGCGCGACGACGGGCTCCCCGGCCGAGATCGGGATCTGCGAGCGCATCCACGTGTCCCGCGCCCGCTCGGACCGCTCCGTGACCCCGAGCAGGAGCCCGTCGCCGAGCACGCTCGCCAGATCGTCCGTCAGTCCCATCACGCCTCCTCGGCGGTTGTTCGAAACGCGAGCTCGTCGGCGAACCGCGCCCGTACCTCATCGAGCTGTCCGGCCCGCTGTTCGTTCGACCAGTCCAGCCGATCCGCCATGCGATCGGCGATGGAGCTCGCGATCTCGTCGCGTCGGGCCGGCACGTACGAGGCGACCCGCGTTCGTCGATAGACGACGTCCACCAGCGTGGTCGCGGCTTCGACATCGATCGCCCAGTCGATCTCACCGGCGACGACCGGCTCGCCGTCCACGAGTGGAGCGGAGCCGAGAGCCAGGACGTCGGCCGCTTCGGAGCCGTAGAGCCGCCGCAGACGGGTCGCCTGACGATCGTCGTCGGCCGACACCGCTCCCCCGCCGGGCACGGCGGCCGTGCCCGGCCCCTCCGGGAGCCGCCGGTCGAGCTGCTTCGCGACCACGTCCATCACCTCTTCGGCGAGCTTGCGGAAGCCGGTGAGCTTTCCGCCCGCGATCGAGATCATGCCGCCCGCGCCGATCGTGACCTCGTCCTTGCGGCTCATCTCCTTCGCCTCCTTGCCCTCCTGGGCGATGAGCGGCCGCACACCCGCCCAGGCAGCGACCACGTCCCCAGGCCCGAGCGGGTCGATGTCGAAGTAGCGGGCCATCGGGTCGAGCAGGTACGTCACGTCGGCGAGGTCGATCTCGGGCCACAACGGCCGGTCCCCGTGGTAGCTCGTGTCCGTCGTGCCGATGTAGACGATGTCGCCCCGCGGGATGACGAAGATCGAACGTTTGTCCGGCGTGTTGGCGATGACCAGATGGTTCGCCGGGAACCGCTCGCGTGACACGACCACGTGCACGCCCTTCGAGAGGTGCAGCGGCGTCGCCGGCGGGTCCTGCTCCATCCGCGCGATCGACTCGACCCACGGGCCGGCGGCGTTGACCACCACGTCTCCCCGGACGACGACCTCGCGGTCGGTCTCGGCACAGCGGACGACCACGCCATCGATTCGTTCGCCGACGCGGACGACGTCGACGACCGGCGTCCGGTTCGCCACGACCGCGCCGGACGCAACGGCCGCTCGCAGCACGGCCAGCACGAGCCGCGCATCGTCGGTGAGGTACTCGCGGTAGGCGACTGCGTAGCCGTAGGGGTCCGTCCGCAGATGCGGCTCGTGGGCGGTGATCTCGTCGCCCTTCCACACCTCGTGGCGGTCGGTGTCGGCCACACCACCCAGCTTCTCGTAGGTGCCGATCCCTGCTCGGAACGTGGTCACACCCGCCCAGTTGCGGGCGGGAACGACCATCCAGCAGGGTTCGGCGAGGTGCGGGGCCATCGCGTGCACCGCGGTGCGCTCACGCGCGGTCTTGCGAACCAGA
>BQJV01000562.1 GCA_021604885.1 Acidimicrobiales bacterium | reverse complement strand
GCCGAAGAACGCCTCGAAGATGTCGCCCAGCCCGGCGCCGAAGTCGGCGCCCTGCGGCTGATCGGTGCCGAACCGGTCGAAGCGGTCGCGACGCTCCGGGTCCGACAGCACCTCGTAGGCGCCGGTGATGTCCTTGAACCGCGACTCGGCTGCCGGATCGTCCGGGTTCAGGTCGGGATGGTTCTGGCGCGCGAGCTTCTTGTACGCGCGCTTGATCTCTTCCTGGGTCGCGTTTCGCTCGACCCCCAACGTTTCGTAATGATCAGCCATCAGCCCTCGGAGAGCACGTTACCGAGACGTCGACTGACTACCGCGACCGCGGCGAGCGCTTGGCTGTAGTTCATCCGTGTGGGTCCGAGCACGCCGATCGTGCCGGCCGGTTCCCCCTCGATCGCGTAGGGCGCGACCACCAGGGAGCACTCGGCGAGCGGCTCCACCCCGGTCTCCTCGCCGATGGCCACGCGTTGGCCCCGCTCGAGGACGTCGCTGATCAGGGAAACCACCACGATCTGCTGTTCGAGGATCGTGAGGATGTCGCGGATCTGTTCGACCGCCTCGAACGCCGACGCGACCCGCGATGCGCCTCCGACGAACACCTCGGCTTCGCGACCGGCCGCACTCAGCGCAGCCAGGGCCGCCGTCAGCAGCGGATCGGCCTCGCCGACCATGTCGACCTCGAGCTCGGCGAGTGTCTTGCCGTCGACCGCCTCGGCCAGTCGACGTCCCGCGTCGGCGACGATCGCCGGCGTGAGTTCGGTGGCGACCTCGACGGTGCGCTTCTCGATCACGCCGTTGCTCATCACGGCGACGACCATCGCGATGTGGGTGGAGAGGTCGACGAGTTGGGTCGAGCGCACCGTCGCGGCCGAACCGGACGGGCCGACGACCACCGCCGCACAGTCCGTGAGCGACGTCAACAGCTCCGAGGTGCGGGCCAGGGTCGATTCCATCTCGCCGCTGGCCGTCTCGAAGAAGTCCTTCACCCGCCCCCGGTCCTGGGGGACGAGGGCCGGTTCGAGCCGGCGAATCCGGTCAACGAAGAAGCGATATCCCTGGTCAGTGGGTATGCGACCCGCGCTGGTGTGGGGTTGCACGAGGTAACCCAGCTCCTCGAGCGCGGCCATCTCGTTGCGCACCGTCGCCGACGAGACGGCGACCGTTGGCGAGTCGGCGATCCGACCCGAGCCGACCGGCTGGGCGGTCTCGATGTACTCGCGCACGACCGCCGAGAGGATCGCGGCTTTCCGGTCGTCGAGCATGCGGTCAGGGTACCCGGGCCGACCCCACGGGATTAATCAAGCTGCAGGGCGGAGATGAAGGCTTCCTGCGGGATGTCGACGCGACCGATCGACTTCATCCGCTTCTTGCCTTCCTTCTGCTTCTTCAGGAGCTTGTTCTTGCGGGTGACATCGCCGCCGTAGAGCTTCTCGGTGACGTCCTTGCGGAACGCACGCACCGTGGTGCGAGCGATGATCTTGCCGCCGATCGCCGCCTGGATCGGCACCTCGAACTGCTGGCGCGGGATCAGTTCCTTCAACTTGTCGGCCATCTTCTTGCCGTAGTCGTAGGCCTTGTCCTTGTGGACGATCGCGCTGAACGCATCCACCGGATCGCCGTGGAGCAGGATGTCGACCCGCACGAGCGTGTCGATCGCGTAGTCGGTCGGGTCGTAGTCGAGGCTCGCGTAGCCCTGCGTGCGGCTCTTCAGCTGATCGAAGAAGTCGATGACGACCTCGGCCAGCGGGAGCCGGTAGTGGAGCTCGACGCGCTCGGGCGACAGATACTCCATCTTGATCATCTCGCCGCGCCGCGTCTGACAGAGATCCATGATCGTGCCCGTGTAGTCCGTCGGCGTCAGGATCGACGCGTTCAGGTAGGGCTCGGCGATGCTGACGATCTCGGCAGCGGGCGGCAGCTCGGAGGGATTCGAGACGACGTGCTCGGTGCCGTCGCCCTTGGTGATGTGGTACTCCACGGACGGCGCCGTCGAGATCAGCGTCAGATCGAACTCCCGCTCGAGACGTTCCCGGACGATCTCCATGTGGAGCAGGCCGAGGAAGCCGCAGCGGAAGCCGAAGCCCAGCGCGCCGGAGGTCTCCGGCTCGAAGGTGAACGACGAGTCGTTGAGGCGGAGCTTCTCGAGGGCCTCGCGGAGGTCGGTGAACTCGTCGCCGTCGATCGGATACAGCCCCGAGAACACCATCGGCTTCGGTTCCTTGTAGCCCTCGAGCGGTTCGGTGGACCCCTTGCGGTCGACGGTGACGGTCTCACCCGAGCGGGCCTCGCCCACGTCCTTGATGCCGGCGATCAGATAGCCGGTCTCGCCCGGACCCAGCTGGTCGACCGGCATGTTGTCGGGCGTGCGCACGCCGATCTCGTCGACGTCGTGGGCCGTGCCGGCATGGAGGAATCGCAGCTTGTCCGTGCTGCGCATCACGCCGTTGACGACGCGGATCGACGAGACAACACCGCGGTACTGGTCGAAGTGGGAATCGAAGATCAGGGCCTGGAGCGGCGCGTCGGCATCGCCCACCGGCGGCGGTGTGGTGGCGACGACCGCATCGAGGAGTTCGCCGACACCCTCGCCCGTCTTCGCCGAGATGCGCAGGATGTCCTGCGCCGGGATGCCGAGCACGTTCTCGATCTCCGCCGCATAGCGGTCCGGCTCCGCGGCCGGCAGGTCGATC
>BQJV01000561.1 GCA_021604885.1 Acidimicrobiales bacterium | reverse complement strand
GGCGGCCGGAACGACGTGTACTGCGACACCATCTTCAGCCCGTGACGCGACCGCGTCTGGGTCCGCACGCCCTTGTCCGGCCGCGCGGCGCCGTCCATCAGCGTCTGGCTGCGGACGAACGGGTCCCATCGATAGCGGATCTCGCCGGTGGTCTGGCTCACGGCGAACGCCGTCGCCACATCGACGTCAACGATGGTCGTCGCTTCGATCCGGGGCATGCGCCACGGTAGATCGGATCAGTCGGCGTCGACGTCCGCCGCGGCGATGAGCTGGGCGAGTCCGCGGCCGATGTGCTGATTCGCCCGGGCGTTGGGGTGACCGTCGCCGACGAAGCGGAGCAGGAACGGGATGTAGTCGACCTCGATCAGGTCGGCCGGCTTCTCGCGGGCGACCGGTTCCTCCATCACCACGCAGCTGTGCCCGGTCGTGAGGCAGAGGTCGTAGACGTTGGCGACGGTCACGTCGGCTCCGGCGAGGACGTCCTTCATCACGAAGAACGTGACCTCGACGTCCGGACCGAGACCCTCGAGGAGATCGCCGAGTTGGCGGACCTTCTCGATCACGGCCGACGCACCCTCGTCCCCGGCCTCGCGAAACGAGCACACCGACAAGCGATCGAAGTCGGGGTCGGGCTCGAACGCGGTGGCCGTCGACCGGGTGAACGGCTCGACGATCTCGCCGTCGATGAGACGCCAGTGCAACGGCGTGTCCGCAGCCACGCCATGGATGTCGCGGTAGACGTCGTCGTGCATCCGGCAGAGCTCGTTGCCCGAGATCGCGAAGATCAGATGCGTGACGCCGAACTCCTCCACCATCTGGCGGGCGTTCTCGACATGGGTCTCGACCGAGTAGAGCGACCGGGCGACGGAGAACACCTCGTGGCACTGATCCGACCCCAGCTCGAGGAGCGCCTCGGCGATCAGGGCCGGCTTCTGGTCGACACGGGTCTGGAGCGCCTGGACGTACGACCCCCCGAACCACGCGGCCCGTCGGCAGTCGCCGGCGTTGGCCCGATCGCGGTCGCGGTCGGCTTGGGCGAGGTTGTTGTTCCAGTTCAACCCGTGGAACTGCTGACGCTCCAGCGCCATCGACCCGTTCCAGATCTGGAGGTCGTGCGGTCGTCGGTGCTGACGGCTGTCCCCCGGCGGCCCGTCGGCCACGACAAAGTCCGGCGTCATGTCGATCGTCAGATCCGCGGTGATCCGCCCGACGTCGATCCACGGTCCTTGCTGCACGAAGTGCTCCAGGCCGTAGTCGTCGACCCACAGCTTCGCTCGATCGCCGAGGTCCGCTCGCGGCACCGTGAACCCGCCGTCCGCGTCGACCGGGACGAGCTCGGTGCTGCCGTCCGAACGAAGGATGTGCAGCGTGTCGAGCGCCGCATCATCGTCCGGATCCGCGCTCCGCTCGGCAAGGGCATGTTCGCGGCCGACGATCTCGACCCGCAGCAGTTCGTCGACCTCCGTCTGTGCCGAGTCCGCCAACGCAAGCCAGTCGAGGCGAACGGTCGAGTCCGGGAGGCGTTCACCGACCGCCCGCAGGAGGACGCCGAAGCTGTTCACACCCTCTGTCGGCTGCTGCAGTTGCCCGACGGCCGCGGCGCCGTCCGTGCGCAGCAGTCCGCATCGGGCGCCGGTCACCACGAAGGCGTCGTCGACGGGAACGACGCCGTGCTCGGCGAGCAGGGCGTCCGGTTCGGTCACCGCTGCGGCGCAATCGCTCTCGTCCACCGCCGGAACGAACACGGTCAGGTCGCCCGCCGCCGTGATCACGAACGGCCACGCGGTCGCCGGGCCATCGACCGAGCCGAGCTGGATCTGATCGAAGGCGACCTCGCCGCGTTCGGGTGCGAGGGCGAAGACCGCGGCGTCGGCCGTCAACGACAGTTCGGCCGCGACTTGCTCGAGCGCGGCGCCGAGCACCGGCCGATAGTCCGCGCCGGCAACGACGAGCACGCCGGCCTTTCGGTACGCAGGGACCGTGTCGACGAGCGGCCAGGTCGCCACGCCGTCGGACACGGGCGGCGCAGTGGTCGTGGTCGTTGTCGTGGTCGTCGTGGTGCTACTGGAGGTGGTCGTCGTTGACGTGGACGACGGTGCGACGTCACCGCCGTCATCGCTGCATGCGCCGAGGAGCGCGGCCGTCGCCACGCATGCGATCGCCCACCGCGCCGGGCTCGCCATGACCGTGGCGACGCCTACTCGGTCAGCGCGGCCTGGAGCTGCGCGGTGCAGGCGTCCCCGAGGTCCGGGGTGTAGCAGTCGGCGACGAGCGCCTCCCAGCCGGTCACCTGGAAGTAGGCATGCTCGATCGTCTGGGAGAAGTCCGGCTGGTTGTACGAGTCGAGGCCGTTGACGGTCAGCAGCCCGACCTCGACGACATCGGAGAAGCCGCACGTCGTGAAGTCCTGGGCGACCACGCCCTGCCAGATGAGGGACCGATGGTCGCCATCGGCGGCAACCTCGGGGACGGACACGTAGACGGCGCACCCGGCGCCCTCGTCGCTCTCGAACACCTCGAACGCGATGTCGGCCGGCGCAGCCCCGCCGTCATCGTCAGTACCGTCGTCGTCAGTACCGTCAGTACCGTCACCGTCAACGGTGCCGTCGTCGCCTGCGTCATCGCCGGTGTCGTCCGCGGAACCGTCGGCCGAATCATCGGTGTTCCCGGGGTCGGACTCCGGTCCGGCGTCG
>BQJV01000560.1 GCA_021604885.1 Acidimicrobiales bacterium | reverse complement strand
TGAGGCCGAACACGGCGAGGAGGGCGAGGAGCTTGAGCAATGGGCGTCGCAGCATGGATGCCGATGCTACGGCCTCCCTGTGTCGATCGCAGACTCGGGGCGAACGGTGTTCACCCTCAGCCGGCACCGACGATCACGTAGCCGGTCTGCCCGCGGGTGCTCGTGCCGTGGATCGAGCAGTAGAACGGATAGTCGCCCGGGGCGTCGAGGACGAGGGCCTGGGGGCCGCTGCCGATTGCGTCGTCGGAGATGGGAGGGAAGGCGCCCTCGGCCGACGGACGCACATTGTGGGTGTTGGCCCCGCGGTTCACGAAGACGATCTGGGTGCCCGGATCGACCTGGAAGAAGCGTTCGTCGTAGACGTTGTCGCGGATCTCGATCTCCACGATCGCCTGGCCCCGGAAGTCGACGATCTTGTCGGCCGGCGGGCGGGGGAAGTCCTCGGCGACGGGCGGGAAGACCGTGGTCGTCGTGACGATGTCGTCGTCGACGCCGGCATCGATGCCGGCGTCGCTCGGTGCGGTCGTGGTCGTCGTCTGGGCCGTGATCTCGAACACGAGCGGGTCGTCGTCCGAACAGCCGAGAAGGGCGAGCGAGATGAGGCCGATGAGCAGGGCGCGACGGAGCGTGTGCACCGCAGGAGCCTACGAGCGGACGGGGCGGGGGCGACCAGTCGGCGCGGGCTCAGCGGGTGATCGCAAGCTGGCGCGACTGGGCGAGAAGCCGCCCGTCGCTCGACCAGATGTGACAGTCCTCGTCGGCGAAGCCATCGGCCACGTGGAGCGTGTTGCACTCGGCGTAGACCCGCTCGTCGCTGGGTGCCGGATCGAGGGGGAGCGAGGCCCGGATGTGGACGGTGAGGTCCACCGTCGGCATCGCCGCCCGCTCGGTCATCCGCGGGAAACCCGCGGGAGGCAGGGCATCCGCGATGGCGACGAGTTCGATCGCATCCAGGGCCCGGGGCTTCGTGGCACGGATCCACTGAGCGACGCGCGACGAGCCCTCGCCGGAGAAGAAGGGAGCGTCGGTGATCGGGTGGCCGGTCCAGTTCTGCGCGACGGGCGGCCGCATGCTTCCGTGATCCACGCCTTCGTCTCCCGCGTGGGTGGACAGCGGCAGCGACCAGCCGGCGACGGCTGAATCCCACGGCACCGAGAACGCGGCGATCGCCGAACAGATCGGCCGGTCACCTTGGAGCATCGTCGCATGGACGGTCGAGAGGCTGCGGCCGGACCGCACGACGTCGACGGTGATGTCGACCTCGTCGAACTCGGGGCGGGCCAGATAGTGGACCGTGATGGATCGCAGCCCGCGCGCCGGGTCGGCGATCGTGTCCGTCATCGACCGGGCGATGAGGGCGGCCAGGTAGCCACCGTTGGGTCCGGCCACGATGTTCCAGCGATCGAGCAACGTGGTGCGGTAGCGGTCATCACCGAGGGCGGTGACGGCGGTGTCGGCGTCGAAGTCGGGCAGTTCGTCGGTCACGGCCCAATCCTGCCGGGCGGCATGGCGTCTGCCACCCTGGCGTGATGCACGTCACCGAGTCGGACGACCGCGGCGTCCCCACGCCCGCCGACATCGATCTGATCGAGGTCGATTTCGTCGCCGACGACCGGTCGCTCGCCGGGTGGGTCCGGCTCGACGTCCGCCGGGCGCTCGGCGCGACCGGCTTCCTCGTGGCCCTCTTCCCCCGGGGCGAGGATCCGGTCGTGGTGATCGATCACGACCTCCCGGTCGTGTCCGGTGCATTCGAGTTCCGCGCCCCCGGCGTGTGGACCGAGTTCTGCTGCGAGACGCCGCTCGACCATTGGACGATCGGTCTCGAGGCGTTCGGTCTCGTCGTCGACCCGGCCGAAGTGATCACGCCGGAGACGTACGGCGAGCGCGTTCCCGTCGGGCTCGACATCGATCTCGACACCGTCGGCGCGCCGGACGGCGACTCCGCCTCGTTCGGGATGGACATCCGCGTCCACGGGGAGGTCCTGGTCGCGGATCGGGCCTGGGATCTCGACGCAATCGGTCGGCGACGTCGTGCGTCGCACGCTCGATCGCGTCCGCGAGAGCAGCAGGTCGAGGCGGCGCTCACCGTGGGCTGGCCGAACGACGACGGCGTCGTCGTCCCGCTGCGGCGCGGATGGGTCGGTGGGAACCGGCCCGGATGGGTCGATCTGCCGGCTCAGTCGGACGTGTAGCGCGCGCCGACCTGCGCGATTCCGAGCACGACGAAGACCGCGAGCAGGGCCAGCAGGCTCGGTCCGACCCAGTCGCCCGCGTCGGCCGGCCACTCGAGCCCGGTTCCGTCGATCACCTCGGTCTGGTCCTCGGAGATGACGCCGACGCCGTTCGGCCAGGGCCAGAGCACCCGCAGGGACCCCACCATGAGCCCCACCAGCGCGGCCATCACGGTGTTGAACGCCCGGTCCATCACGAACCCGAGGATGGAGGAGAACAGGGCGAGTCCGATGACGCAGCCGAGGCCGATGAGCAGCGCGTCCACGATCTCGCGCTCGTCGATGGTGTGGATCACGGCGGCGTACATCCCGATCATCAACAGGATGAAGGACCCCGAGATGCCGGGGAGGATCATGGCGCAGATGGCCAGCGCACCCGCGCCGACGAAGACCAGCGGCGACGGGTCCAGGATCGGCCCGGACTGGTAGCCGAGCAGGAGGAAGACGACCACCGCGACGACGGCCATGAGCAGCCAG
>BQJV01000559.1 GCA_021604885.1 Acidimicrobiales bacterium | reverse complement strand
GAGATCGGGCTCGACGGACGCGGGCGGCACCATGGCTTCCGGGGGATCGGTCTTGAAGATCTCGCGGACCCACTTGCGGCGCCGGCTGCGGGCCCAGTTGAGGCCCACCCGATAGGTCCAGCCGGACGGATTGGCGTAGCGACCGACCTCGTCCCAACGTTCGTAGGCCCGGGTCATGCCTTCGGCGACGGCGTCGTTGGCAAGGGTGTCGTCGCGCAGCGTCATCGCCAGCGCCTGGGCGATGGATCGATGGTTCTCGGCGAAGAACGCCCGGAAGTCGAGGATCGGCTCGGCGTCCGCCTCGTTGTCGACGACCAACTCCAGGCCCTGGCTCTCGCCTCGACCGCTGCCGTTCTGTCGGGAATCGTTCGCCACCGTCACGCCCCAAGACGCACCAGCGCGTCGATCGGTTCCATCTTCTACCGAAAATCTCTCGACGCGGGGGCAGCACCGACCGGGAGGGGCTCGACCCGGTCGGCCACGACATTGATCACCCCCTCGTACTTCTCCAGCTTTCCTCGGATCAGCAGGGCGGGGGCGCCGCGGACGCTCTTCTTGTAGCGCTGCCAGCAGCCCTTCGACACGACCACGTTGATCAGGCCCGTCTCGTCCTCGAGGCTGATGAACGTGGTGCCGCTGGCGGTCGCCGGACGCTGACGATGGGTGACTACCCCGCCCACGATGACCCGTCCGCCGCCCTCGGCTTCCTCCAGCCCCTTGGCGGTGATCACTCCCCGCTTGGCGAGTTCGTCACGGATGAACTTCGTGGGATGACCGTCGGGGGCGACACTCGTCGCCCACAGGTCCGAGTGCGACAGCTCCTGGGGCGACATGCCCGGCAGGGTCGGCGCATCGACGCCGGTGACGATGCCGGGGAGTCGGTCGGACGCGGTCTGCGCCATCGCGCCGGCCGTCCACAGCGCCGATCGGCGATCGATGCCGAAGCAGCCGAACGCACCGGAGGTGGCGAGGGCTTCGAGGATGGGCAGGGAGATCTTGGGGACCCGCCGGCGCAGGTCCTCCACCGAGGCGTAGGGCCGGCCGGCATCGATCTCCTCGGCGAGCTCCTCGCCGATGCCGCGGACATAGTCGAGCCCGACCCGCACGGCGAAGCCACCTTCGGACGTCTGCTCGGGTTCGAGCGTGGCCTTCGCCGCGGACGCGTTGAGGTCCGGCGTGCGCACGACGACGCCGTGGCGGCGGGCGTCGCCCACGATCGTGTGGGGCGACCAGAATCCCATGGGCTGGGCGTTGAGCAGGGCGGCGGTGAAGGCGGCCGGATAGTGGTACTTGATCCACGACGACGCATAGACGAGGTACGAGAACGACACCGAATGGCTCTCGGGGAAGCCGTAGTTGGCGAACGCGGCGAGCTTCAGCCAGATCTGCTCGCCGATGTCGTCGGTGATGCCGTTGGCCCGCATGCCGTCGAAGAAGCGAGCCTTGAGCTGTTCCATGCGCTCCTTGCTGCGCTTGGAACCCACGGCCTGGCGGAGCTGGTCGGCGTCGGACGGGGTGAAGTTCGCGACGTCGATCGCGATCTGCATCAGCTGTTCCTGGAAGAGGGGGACGCCGAGGGTCTTGGCCAGGGCGTTCTCGAGCAGCGGGTGGAGGTAGGTGACCGGCTCCTCGCCGTTGCGTCGACGGATGTAGGGGTGGACCGAGCCGCCCTGGATCGGACCGGGGCGGATCAGGGCGACCTCGACGACGAGGTCGTAGAAGCAGCGGGGCTTGAGCCGCGGCAGGGTGGCCATCTGGGCCCGCGACTCGATCTGGAACACGCCGATCGTGTCGGCCTGCTGGAGCATGTCGTAGACCTCCGGCTCCTGCGGGAGGGTGGCGAGGTCCACCTCGACCCCGTCGGTCTCGCGGATGAAGTCGATGGCGTAGTGGAGGACCGACAGCATCCCGAGGCCGAGCAGGTCGAACTTCACGAGCCCAGCCGCGGCGCAATCGTCCTTGTCCCACTGCAGGACGCTGCGGTCTTCCATGCGCCCCCACTCGACGGGGCACACCTCGATCACGGGGCGGTCGCACATCACCATGCCGCCGGAGTGGATCCCGAGGTGGCGGGGGAAGTGCTCGATCTCGGCCGCGAGCTCCAGGACCGGCAGCGGGATCGAGGTGTCGGGGTCGACCGCTCCCGCCTTCACGTCTCTCCAGCGATCGACCTGCTTGGAGAAGGCGTCCTGTTGGCCGGTGGCGTAGCCGAGGGCCTTCGCCATGTCTCTGATCGCCGACTTGGAGCGATAGGTGATGACGTTGGCCACCTGGGCGCAATGGTGGCGGCCGTGTTTGGCGTAGACGTACTGGATGACCTCTTCGCGGCGGTCGCTCTCGATGTCGATGTCGATGTCGGGCGGGCCGTCACGTTCGGGTGACAGGAAGCGTTCGAAGAGCAGGCTGAGCGACACGGCGTCGGCGTTGGTGATCCCGAGGGCGAAGCACACCGCCGAGTTCGCCGCCGAGCCCCGACCCTGACAGAGGATGTCGGCTCTGCGGCAGAAGTCGACGATGTCCCACACCACGAGGAAGTAGCCGGGGAAGCCGAGGTCGTCGATGAGGGCGAGCTCGCGGTCGAGCTGCTTCCAGGCGCCCTCGACCCGTTCGGCGGTGCGGGGGCCGTAGCGGCGGGTGCCGCCCTCCTCCACGAGGCGCCGGAGGTAGCCCATCTCGTCGAGCCCGTCGGGGCACGGGTAGGGCGGCAGGTTG
>BQJV01000558.1 GCA_021604885.1 Acidimicrobiales bacterium | reverse complement strand
CGCCGCCGCCGAGGAGCTGCTCGCGGCGATGGGTTCCACCCGAGTCGAGCTGGATCTGCGCCTCCCCAACGTGATGGGCGCGTGGGGGCTGACCGGCGGTATCGGCCTGCGCAAGGAGCTCGGCGATCGCTGGCCGGCGTGTGCCGGGGACCTCACCGGGATGATGCGGGCGAGCGTCGAGAACGCGGAGCAGCGCATCGATCTCGACGCGATGGTGAAGGCAGAGACCCGACGGGTCGAGCTGAACCAGGCGATGGCTGCGATGTTCGGTGACGCCGATGTCGTGCTGGCGGCGACGAACCCGTCCACGGCGTTCGACGCCGAGGGTCACCTGCCGTCGGAGTTCGGCGGGAGGGAGAGCAACCCGGGCAACAACGGTGCCCTGACGGCGCCGTCCAACATCTACGGCAACCCGGCGATCTCGCTCCCGGCCGGCAACGCGAGCGACGGGCTCCCGGTCGGGCTCCAGGTCCTCGCCGCCCACCATCGCGAGAAGCTCCTGCTCGACATCGCGCTGCTCTGGGAGCGCACCCGCCCCTGGGCCCTCACCGCTCCCTGAGAACGCACACTGAGGTGAAGCGGGGGTCAGACCCCAGTTGAAGCGCGGGGTCAGGATTCTTCGATGAAGGTGTTCTCGGCGTCGCCGGCGACGACGGCTTTGAGGATCTTGCCGGTGGCGTTGCGGGGGAGGGGGTCGGTCTGGAACTCCCAGTGGGCCGGCACCTTGAAGGTGGCGAGCGTCTGCGCGACCCACTCGCCGAGCTGCTGACCGTCGAGGCTCGCGCCCTCGCGGGGCACGACGACCGCCTTGACCTCCTGGCCGAGCTCGCGATGGTCGACACCGATGACGGCGACCTCCATCACGTCCGGATGCTCGTCGATGCGGTTCTCGATCTCGGTCGGGTAGATGTTCTCGCCGCCCCGGATGATCAGGTCCTTGCGTCGGCTGGCGAGAAACAGCATGCCGTCCGCCATGTGGCCGAAGTCGCCCGTGCGCAGCCACCCTCCCGGTCGGATGGTGTCCGCCGTCGCCTCCGGGTTGTCCCAGTAGCCGGGGATGACCATCGGGCCCTTGATGCAGACGTTGCCGATCTCGCCGTCCGGCACCTCGTGGTCCTCGTCGTCGAGGATCCGCACGTCGGCAGTGGGGATCGGATAGCCGACCGTGTCGGGATGGGCACGGAGGACGTCGTCCGACGCACCCGTGGCGAGTCCGGCGCACTCGGTCAGGCCGTAGCCGACGCTGACGGTGTGGGTGGCGTGGGGCAGTGCCGCACGGCAGGCACGCAACAGTTCCGGTGACCAGACCGATCCGCCGCCACCGATCGACTGCACGCTGGACGTGTCGAACTCGTGGAACCGCGGGTGTTCGATGATTCGCCACATCTGTGTTGTGACCCCGCCCCACCCGGTGAGCCGGTGCTCCTCGGTGAGCCGGAGCACCTTCTCGGGGTCGAAGCGGCCCGTGGTCCAGAGACTGCCCATGCCGGACGCCATCGCGGTGATGGCCGCCGCGTGGAGCCCGGAGATGTGGAACAGCGGGCTCGCGGCGAGACGCAGCGGAGGATCCGTCGGCCCGTCGTCGCTCGCCGGGAAACGGACGGCTTCGCGGGCGCCGACCATGAACGCGCAGGAGACATACGCCAGGAAGTTCCGGTGGGTGGTGATCGCACCCTTCGGTCGGCCCGTGGTCCCGGAGGTGAAGAGGATCGCCGCGGGGTCGTCCTCGGCGATGGGGGTCTCGGAGAGCGAGGCACCGGTGCCGAGTTCGATCAGCTCCGCGAGCTCGTCCTCCATCACCACGACGGGAATCCCCGGATCGCCCTCGAGTCGTTCGAGCCGACGCGTGTCGGCGACGAGCACCTTCGGCGTGGTGAGCTCGAGGCCGTAGCGGATCTCGTCGCCGGTCCACCAGCCGTTCATGGCGACGGCGATCGCCCCCTGCTGAACGGTCGCCCAGAAGGTCTGGATCCACGCCGGGGAGTTGGCGCCGAGAATCGCGACCCGGTCGCCCGGTTCGATGCCGTAGCGCTCCCGGAGGCCCGCCCCGAGCGCCGCCGCGGTGGCGATGTTCTCGGCGAACGTTGCCTGGGTGCCGTCGTCGAACAGGTAGTAGCGGCCCTCACCGCCGCCATGGTTCGCCGAGGCGGCGAGCATCTCGCGGAGGTTGGCCATCCGGTTCTTCACGACCGTCATCTCGAGGCCGGCGATCGACTCGGTCGTGGTCTCGAAGAACCCCCCTTCGCCCGTCAGGAAGGCATTGGCCTCGGGAACGGTCATGGTGGGTTCGGTGGCGCGCATCGGCGCCGAATGTAGCGCGGCGCCCGAATCTGATGCACCGTCAGTTCCTCGCTACCCTGCCTCGCCATGGACGTACGGCTCGATCCCGCGCTCGAGGAATTCCAGGACGAAGTACGCACCTGGTTGGAGGAGCACGTCGTCGGCGAGTTCGCGCCCTACCGCGGGAAGGGCCTCACCGGTCACGAGGACGTGCCCGTCGAGGTGCAACTCGCATGGGAGAAGGAACTGGCCGGGGGTGGCTGGCTGGGGATCGACTTCCCGGAGTGGATCGGCGGCCGCGGCTGCACGCTGGCCGAGCAGGTCGTGTTCTTCAAGACCTATGTCGAAGCCCGTGCCCCGGGCCGGCTGCCCAACGTCGGGGTGACCCTGCTCGGTCCGACCGTGATGGCCTTCGGTGACGAGGAGCAGCAGCGACG
>BQJV01000557.1 GCA_021604885.1 Acidimicrobiales bacterium | reverse complement strand
CGAAGTCCGAGAAGCCGACATCGTCGAACAGCACGATGAGCACATTCGGCGCGCCATCCCGCGGACGGGGCGGGTCGGGCCAGTGCGGGGTGGAATCGGCGACGGTGCGCCCGATGACAGCGTCAGTCATCGGAGGAGCATGGCTCAGCAGGCGTGTAGAAGCCCGCTCGGACCGTGCACAGATACTCCTCGCGCACGGCGAGCGCCACCGGGCCCGGCACTCCGGCGCCGACCGGATCGCCGTCGATCGAGACAACCGGTTGCACGAAGGTCGACGCCGCGGTGGCGAACGCCTCGTCCGCCGCTCGCGCCTCGTCGAGGCTCACCACTCGTTGCTCCGCTGCCAGGTCCAGTCGATCGGCAACGGCGATCACGGCCCGGCGAGTGATCCCGCCGAGGATGTCGTGCGAGAGCGGCCGCGTGATCAGCGCGCCGTCGCGCACGATGAAGAAGCTGCTCGACCCGCATTCGGTGACGAGTCCGTCGGCCGTGACCATCAGCGCCTCGTCGCAGCCCTGCTCGGCGGCGTGTTGCTTGGCCAGCACCTGACCGAGGAGGTTCGGCGTCTTGATGTCCCGCCGGGCCCACCGCAGATCCGGCGCCGTCGCGAGGGCGATGCCCGCGACGGCGTCCGATGGCCCGGGAGCGCCGTGGCGTTCGACGAACGCGAAGACCGTCGGCGTGAGCCCCTCCGGGTAGACGTAGTCACGCTCGACGCCGACACCGCGGGTGATGTGCAGATAGGCGAACCCGGCGTCGATCTCGTTGCGCTCGACGAGCTCCATCAGCAGGCACCACCAGTCGTCCGCGGTCTGCGTCACCTCGATCGACAGCTCCCGCAACGACCGCTCGAGGCGTTCCATGTGGTGGAGGAAGTCGACCAGCTGACCGTCGAGCACACCCATCCCCTCGTAGACCGCGTCGGCGAAGAGGAACCCGCGGTCCATCACCGGAACGGCCGCCTCGGTGCCCGCCACGACGGTCCCGTTCAGATGGACGAAGTGCTCCATCGGGAGAGTCTGGCAGGACGACGGCGCGACGGCGGTCCGTCCGCGAGGATGACGCCATGGCGGACCTGTCGATCCCGGACATCCCCGCGCTGGAGGGCACCGGCGTCCGGCTCCGGCCGTGGACCCACGACGATGTCGACGCGGTGATCGCCGCGGGCCGGGACTCGTTCATTCCGGTGATCACAACGGTCCCCGTCGGATGCGACGAGGCGCAGGCCCACGAGTTCGTGGAGCGCCAGATCGGCCGCCCGGAGACCGACCACGGCCACGCCCGGGTGATCGCCGATCGCGAAACGGACGAGGCGATCGGCCACCTCTACACCTCGCTCATCTTCGTCCGTGTCGGCCGAGCCGAGATGGGCTACTGGGTGCTTCCGGACAAGCGCACGCGGGGTGCCGCCTCGGAGGCGCTCGACCTCGCGGCCACCTGGGTGCTCGCCAACACGGAGGTCCGGCGGGTCACGCTGCAACATCGAGCCGTGGAACGCCGGGTCGATCGGCGTCGCGCGACGGGCCGGCTTCCAGGAGGACGGGCTGCTGCGAGGTTGGGAAACCTACGACGACGGCGAGCCACGCGACATGCTGGCGTTCGGGCGACTGCGAGGCGATCGATGAGCGGACGGCGGCGGCCGGCTCTACGCGTCGGTGCTCAACGGCTGATCGTCACCGCCTCGGCGGTCAGCCGGCCTGGGCCGCCTCGAGCACCTCGTCCGGTGCATCCATGTTGCCGTGCACGTCCTGCACATCGTCGAGGTCGTCGAGCGACTCCATCAGCTGGAGGAGCTTCTTCACGTCGCCGACATTGCTCATCTCGACCGTGCTGCTCGGCAGCATGACGATGTCGGCCGACTCGACCACGATCTCGGCGCCGTCGAGTGCGTCTCGCACGGTGTTGAGATCCGTCGGCGCGGTGGTGACCCGCCACATCTCGCCCTCGTCGACGATGTCCTCCGCGCCCGCGTCCAGCGCCGCGAGCATCACGTCGTCCTCCGCCACGGAGGTGGGCACGAGGATGACGCCCTTGCGCTCGAACTGCCACGACACGGCGCCGGGCTCGGCCAGCGATCCGCCGTTCTTGGACAGCGTGGACCGAACATCACCGGACGTGCGATTCCGGTTGTCGGTGAGGCACTCGATCAGCAGGGCGACGCCGCCGGGCGCGTAGCCCTCGTAGGTGATGGTCTCGTAGTTGACGCCCTCGAGCTCGCCGGTGCCGCGCTTGACCGCCCGCTCGATCGTGTCCAGCGGCACCGAGTTGTCGCGCGCCTTCTGGAACATGGTGCGCAACGTCGGGTTCGAGTCCGGGTCGCCACCGCCGGTGCGCGCCGCCACCTCGACCTGCTTGATGAGCTTCGCGAAGAGCTTGCCCCGCTTGGCGTCAGCGGCGCCCTTCTTGTGCTTGATCGTCGCCCATTTGGAATGACCACTCATGCTGAGGAATGTACCCGCGGTTGCGCCCGTCGAAAGGTGTTGACGTAGTCGATGCGCAGCTGGTCGTGCCACGCCCACGAACGGAAGGCGTCGCTCGTCTCGCCGCCGAGCCGTTCCGCCACGAGCGGCGTCATCGACAGGAAGGCCGCCTCGGGATCGTCCGTGTGCATCTCGTAGAAGTGCAGGAACGTCGGGGCGCCCTCCGACACGCCCCGATAGGGCGTGATCATCCGGAAGCCGGGGACGGCCGCCTCGGCGATGTGGCGGATGTGGACGAAGTCGGC
>BQJV01000556.1 GCA_021604885.1 Acidimicrobiales bacterium | reverse complement strand
CGACGCGCTCGGTCAGCCGATCGCGACGATGTGGCCGACCGTCGGGTCGACCCGCCCGGGGAGCATCTCCGACCAGAGGGCGGCTGCGGCCTCGCCGCCCCGGTGGCGTTCGATCGTCATCCAGTCGTCGGTCCACGCCGCATAGGCGAAGAACGCGTCGGCCAGCCGGCGCTCCATCTCCTCGCGTCCCCATTCCTCGTTGCGCTTCGCGATCTGCGTCGGCGCGAAGAACAGCTCGGGTGACGGGCCGGGAAGCGGTTCCTCGGCACCCCCGCCCATGTCGCCCCAGTCGGTTGCTCCGACGGTGCTCGAGTAGGCGAGGTCGCCGCCGAAGTGGCGGTGCACGGCATGCCTGACGGTGCCCGACCCGGAGATGTCGATGTAGACGGCGGGCTCCTTCGCCAGCGTGTCGATCTCCTCGTAGGTGACGAGTTGATCCCAGCAGCCGAGTGACTCGGCGAACGCGAGGTTGCCGGCCGAGGTCAGTCCGACGGTGCGGATGCCGTCCCGCTTCGCCATCAGGTGCGCCACACCGATCGCGGTCTTGCTCGACGCGCTGGAGACGATCGCGGTGGTCGCGCCGAAGTCGTCGTTGTCCTCGAAGAAGTCGTCGATCACGAACGAGGTGGCGAACAGCGGATGCAGGAGCATGCGTTGTTCCTCGCGTCCGTCACGGTGGAGCGCGTCGTTCGCAGTGCGGGTGTAGCGGTTGTAGACCTCGGCCATGGGCTGGCGGTGGGCAGCCATGTCGTGGAACGCGTGGTCGTTGATCCGCCCCGGCTCCAGCACGACATGGCTGGACATGGGGAAGTAGCCGTAGATGCGCGTGCCCTCGTCGACGCCGGCGCAGCGGCTCTCGACGATGTCGGCGTGGGCGAAGGCCGGGACGCGACCCCACGCATCGTCGCCGGTCGGGAAGAAGTCCCAGTAGCCCATCATGTGGCCGATGATCGAGTAGGTAACGTTGTTCGACGTGAGCGCGAAGTGGTCGATGCGGGCGAGGACCTGACCGTCGGCCAGGGCGACGTCGTCGTCCACGATTCGAGTCTGACTCTGGTCGGCGCGATTGATCTCGAGCGTGGTGATCATGGTCACGACGCTAGTTCGATCGGGATGGTCGACGATCAGCCGCCCAGCTGACGCACCAGGTCATCGATGCGCCGGGCCTGTCGAGCGACCTCCGCCTCGAGGTCGGCGACGCGGGTCTCGAGGGTGGCTCGCTCGGCCGTCGGCGCCAGGTCCGGCGTCGGCTCGGGCGTCGTCCCGGAGGTCGTTATGGGGGTCGGCTCGGGGTTCGTCGGCGTGGGCATGCCGTCGCGGGGCGTCCAGCACTGGTCGATCCTCGGCTCCCGCTCGCCGGGCTGTCGATCGAGACGGACGACGAGCGGTTCGTCACGCGACGCGAGTCGGTCGATCGCCGCGTCCACCGCGTCTGCGTCCCCGCCTGGCCCGTCGGCGTAGCGCTCCGTGCGGGTCACGATCTCGTTGCGGGTCTGTGGACCGCGCAGGAGCAGTACGGCGAGCACCGCGACCTCGTGGCCGTCCAGCTGCATCGCCTCGTCGACGACGTGCTTGTGTTTGCCGACGCGGTGGCCGCTTCCGGTCACCGTCCGAGCGAGCTTCATCTCGCGCAGTTCGAGCATCAGCGCGTCGATCTCGAGCTCGCTGTAGTCGACGACCGGGTCGCGGTTCGTCGATTGATTGCAGGCGTTGGTCAACGCGTTGCTCGTGAGCGGATAGCTGTCGGGCGTCGTCTCGGCCTTCTCGATGAGACAGCCGAGCACCCGGGCCTGTGCGGCGGTGAGGTCCACGGCGCGACCCTAGGTGACCTGTGTGTGGCCTCGGTGTTCGGCGAAGAAGTGCTCGACGAGGCCGTTCACGATGTCGGCCCGTTCCCACTGGAGGAAGTGACCGGCGCCGGGAATCACGACGGGCCCGATCCGATTCGTGAACGCCACTTCGCAACAGTGGATGAAGTCGGGGCCCACGACGGCGTCGTCCGGTCCGTAGAGCACGAGCGTCGGCACGTCGACCGGCTGTGACATCAGGGCCGGTTCGCTCTGGGCTCGCCCGTAGCGTCCCTCGTACGGCGCCCACGCCTGACGGAGGCGGTCGCGATCGCGGAACGGCTCGGTCATGAAGGCGAGGTCCTCGGCGGTGAAGGCACCCGGTGAGGCGAGGAGTCGATGGGTGTAGAACCCGCGGACCCAGCGCTCGCGCTTCTCGGGCGTGTCGAGCTCCTCGATCAGGTCGTCGGCGTACTGGCCCTGGTCCACCTGGTAGTCCGTTGTCGGGCCGTCGCCCATCGCCTTGATCGTGGTCAGATCGATGCCGGCCTCGATGAACTCGTCGAGCAGGACGGGCGGCACGGTGTTGAAGTACACGAGCTTGTCGACGGTGTCCGGGAAGCGGTGGAGCAGGTCGACGGCGACCGCGCCGCCCACGTCGCCGGCGACCACGCCATAGCGCTCGTGGCCGAGCCCCGTCATCAGGGCGTGGACGTCGCGGCTGTACTTCGCGATGTCGTAGATGCCGTCCGGGGCCATGTCCGAATCGCCGTAGCCGCGCAGATCCGGCACGACGACCTCGTATCCGGCCGCGGCCAGCGGAGCGATGTTGCGCCACCAGATGCGCTTGCTCTCCGGATAGCCGTGCAGCAGCAGGAGCGGATAGCCGCCCTCGCCCTCCCGCACGAACGCCACCGCGAGATCACTCACGCCGTTCACC
>BQJV01000555.1 GCA_021604885.1 Acidimicrobiales bacterium | reverse complement strand
AACGAGAAGGTGCCGGACGCGCCGGCGATCGCACCGGCGACCACGTCGGTGGTCGTGACACTGTCCCAGCCGACGGCGACGACGAGCACGACGGCCATGATCCCGCCGGTGATCTGGGCGACAGCGGTGACCCGAAACGTGCTGTCGCGCGTGGTGGCGACGCCGCCGCTGAAGTCGGACCCACCGATGATCAGCGCAGAGGCGAGCGCGAGGAGGGCCGTCATGGGAGAGGAGGCTACGGCGGGAACCACGACCTAGAGTGGGGTCACAACCGAAACCGGGGAGCTCGGGACAGCCGGGCTGAGAGGTCGACCACATGCGTCGGCGACCCGCCTGAACCTGATCTGGGTAATGCCAGCGGAGGAAGCAATGAAACGGCTGATCCACCTTCTCGTCGTCGTCCTGACCACCGGACTGCTCGCGTCTGCCTGCGGTGAGGACGACAGTGTCACCCTCACCCTGGTGACCCACGACTCGTTCGCCCTCAGCGATGCCACGCTCGCCGCGTTCACCGAACAGACCGGGGTGGACGTCGAACTCCTCGCCTCCGGCGACGCCGGGCAGATGGTGAGCGAGGCGATCCTCTCGGCCGGGAACCCGCTCGGCGACGTGCTGTACGGCGTCGACAACACCTTCCTCCAGCGGGCCCTCGACGGCGGCATCTTCGAGGCATACGAGGCGCCGGGCCTCGTCGCCGTGCCCGACGAGTTCGAGCTGGATGCCACCCACCGCGTCACGCCGGTGGTCTACGGCGACGTGTGTGTGAACTACTGGATCGACGCGCTTCCCGCCGGGGTCGCACCGCCGACCACGCTGGAGGACCTCACCGATCCCGCGTTCGCCGGGGAACTCGTCGTCCAGAGTCCGGAGACCTCGTCGCCGGGACTCGCGTTCCTGCTCGCCACGATCGCCGGCACCGCCGACTGGGAACAGTTCTGGACGGACCTGACCGCGAACGACGTGGAGGTGACAGCCGGTTGGGAGGACGCCTACTACGACTCGTTCGTGGCCGGCGGCGGCGACCGCTCGCTCGTCGTCAGTTACGCGTCAAGCCCGCCGGCCGAGGTGATCTTCGCCGATCCGCCGGTCGACACGGCGCCGACCGGCGTGCTCCTCGACTCGTGCTATCGCCAGATCGAGTTCGCCGGTGTTCTCGCCGGGACGGACCAACCCGAAGCCGCCCGGCAGTTGATCGACTTCCTGTTGACCCCGACGTTCCAGGACGACGTGCCCCTCAACATGTTCGTCTTCCCGGTGTCGGACGAGGCCACCCTCCCCCAGGCCTTCATCGACCACGCCCAGCTCAGCGACGACGCGCTCAGCCTGGATCCGGCCGAAATCGAGGAGCACCGCGACGAGTGGACCGACCGGTGGGTCGAGATCGTTCTCGGCTGATCACCGCGGCGGCCGTCGTCCCGGCGGCCTTCCTCGCGGTGTTCTTCGCGTATCCGGTTGCGACCGTGCTGTGGCGCGGCCTGGGTGACGACGGCCTCGGCGCGATCGGCGACGTCTGGGCGACCCCGCGGACCCGGGACGCGGTCTGGTTCACCGCGTGGCAGGCCTCCCTCTCCACCGTGTTCACCCTGGCAGTCGCACTGCCCGCCGCGTCGCTCGTCGCCCGCGCCACGCCCCGGGTGCGGCGCCGGCTCCGCGCCCTCGTCACCGTGCCGTTCGTGATGCCGACCGTGCTCGTCGCCGGGGCCTTCGCCGAGCTCTTCACCCGGATCGGGCTCGACGACGGCACGATCCGGGTCCGGCACACCGTGTGGGCGATCCTGATCGCCCACGTGTTCTTCAACTACGCCGTCGTGGTCCGTTCGGTCGGCTCCTTCTGGGCCGGGCTCGACCCCCGGATGGAGGAGCAGGCCCGCATGCTGGGCGCGAGTCGGTGGCAGGCGTTCACCGCGGTGACCCTCCCCCGCCTGCGCCCTGCGCTCGCCTCGGCGGCGTCCATCGTCTTCCTGTTCTCGTTCACCTCGTTCGGCGTGATCCTGGTGCTCGGTGGGCCGCGGCAGGCGACGATCGAGACCGAGATCCACCGGTATGCCGTCACCCGGACCGACTTCACGTCGGCCGCGGCGGTCGCCGTGCTCCAGCTCGTCGCCGTCACCGCGATCGTCGCCGTGACCACGATGCTCGAACGGCGCCGACCGGTCACGACGCACGTGGCTCGTCCGCTCGCGCCGAGCCGGACCGGCGGCAAAGTGCTGAACGGCACCGTCGCCGTCCTCCTCCTGGTCACCCCGATCACGGTGATCGTCGAGCGGTCGTTCGCGGTCGGCGGGGGCTACGGCCTCGATCACTATCGCGCCCTGTCCAGTCGGGTCAGCCAACTCCCCGCGCCGGCCACCACGGCACTGCGCAACACCATCGTCTACGCGTCGCTCGCGATGCTCATCGCCATCGTGATCGGCACGCTCGCCGCGCTGGTCGTCGTGCACGGCCGCCGTTCGTTGCGCCATGTGTTCGATCTCGGCCTCACGATCCCGCTCGGCACCAGTGCCGTCACGATCGGCTTCGGCATACTGCTCGCGCTCGACGAGCCGCCGCTCGACTTCCGAACCCGGTGGTGGATCGTCCCGGTCGCTCACGCGCTCGTCGGCGTACCGTTCGTCGTCCGCACGATGGTCCCAATCCTGCGACGGATCGACCCGGCGCTGCGGGAGGCCGCCGCCACGCTCGGCGCCTCGCCGAGCCGGGTGCGCCGCGAGATCGACCTGCCGATCGCCCG
>BQJV01000554.1 GCA_021604885.1 Acidimicrobiales bacterium | reverse complement strand
TGTCCGTCGTCGAGTCGCTGAACCACGGTGGCCTGCACCACGGTGGCGACATCCAGATCGAATGGATCCAGGCGGAGGACGTCGAGGGGCTCCTCGCCGCCGACCGACTGCGTGATCTCGATGGCATCGTGATTCCCGGTGGATTCGGCGAGCGCGGCGTCGAGGGGAAGATCGCAGCTGCGGGATACGCCCGCGATCACGACATCCCGTGTCTCGGCCTCTGTCTCGGCATGCAGGTCATGACGATCGAATACGCCCGCAACGCGCTCAACCTGGCCGGCGCCAACTCGACCGAGTTCGACACCCGCACGTCCCATCCGGTCATCGACCTGATGGAGAGCCAGCGCGACGTCACCGACATGGGCGGCACCATGCGCCTCGGCGCGTATGTCGCCCAGCTCAAGCCGGGCTCGCAGGTCGCGAAGGCCTACGGCAAGGAGACGGTGTCCGAACGTCACCGTCATCGCTACGAGTTCAACCCCAAGTACCGCCAGCGCTTCGAGGACAGCGACCTCGTGCTGAGCGGCGAGTCGCCCGACGGGCGTCTGGTGGAGTTCATCGAGCTGGAGAACCATCCGTTCTGGGTCGGCACCCAGGCCCATCCCGAGTTCAAGAGCCGCCCTGATCGGGCCCACCCGCTCTTCCGGGAGTTCGTCGCCGCCGCCATGCAGCGCGCCGAGGGCCGCAACCCGCAGCTGATCGACGTCGACGCCGACGTTCCCGCACGCGCCGACTCGTGACCGAGCCGGGGCCTCGCGCTGCGTCGGGGTTCCGCCGACTCAGCGAGCGGGAGGTCCACGAGGGCTGGTCGATCCGGGTCGTCGTGGCGGAGTTCGAGACGCCCGACGGCGAGGTGATCAGCCGCGACGTGGTGCGTCACCCGGGCGCGGTTTCCGTGGTGCCGCTCGACGCTGACGAGATCGTGCTCGTGCGGCAATACCGGGCGCCGGCCGAGGAGGACCTCCTCGAGATCCCGGCCGGGAAGCGCGACGTCCCTGGCGAGCCGCCGGCCGAGACCGCTCTGCGGGAGCTGGCCGAGGAGGTCGGCCTTACCACCTCCACGCCGCTCGTGCCGCTGAGCGAGTTCTACAACTCCGTCGGCTTCTCCGACGAGTACTCCTACGTGTTCCTCGCCACCGACCTCGAGCCGGTGCCGCTCGATCGGCAGGGCCCGGAGGAGCAGCACATGACCATCGAGCGCTGGCCGATCGACGAGATCCCCGACGGGCTCGCCGACGGCCGCATCAAGGATGCCAAGACGGTCATCGGTCTGCTCGCCGCTCTGCGTCATCTGGGGCGCTGAGTCGTGGGCCCGGTCACCGAAGCGGTCGACCGACTCGAGCCCGAAGCCGAGGACTTCCTGATCTGGCTCACGGTCGAGAAGGGCCGTTCGCCCAACACCCTCGACGCCTACCGACGGGACCTGCTGCGCTATCGGGACCATTTGTCGCGCCGCGGCCGGTCGGTGGTCGAGGCGGACGAGGACGATGTGCTCGCGTTCGTGCACGTGCTGCAGGGGGAGGGGCTGGCGGCGTCGTCGGTCACCCGCACCCTCGTCGCCGTGCGGGGGCTGCACCGGTTCCTGGTCGCCGAGGAGATCCGTCCGGAGGATCCGGCCGCCGAGGTGGAGATGCCGCGGGTGCCGCGCGGCCTACCGAAGGCGCTCACACTGGACGAGGTCACCTCGCTCATCGAGGTCGTCACCGGCGAGGATCCGGTGGCGCGGCGGGATCGGGCGATTCTGGAGACGTTGTACGGCACGGGCGTGCGGATCTCGGAGCTCGTCGGGCTGTCGCTCGGCGACGTCGATCTCCACGACGGCCTCATGCGGGTCATGGGCAAGGGGAGCAAGGAGCGGATCGTGCCGATCGGTCGCCACGCCGCCGTCGCCCTCGCAGAGTGGACGGCCACGGCCGGACGCGGGGCGATGGAGCCCGACCGGTGGGCTCGGCGCGACGACGCCGACGCGGTGTTCCTCAACCAGCGGGGCGGCCGTCTGAGCCGCCAGGGCGCCTGGGGTGTGGTGCGCGGCCACGGCGACGAGGTCGGGCTCGGTGACCGGCTGACGCCCCATGTGCTGCGTCACTCGTGTGCCACTCACATGCTCGACCACGGTGCCGACATCCGGACGGTGCAGGAGCTTCTCGGCCACGCGTCGATCTCGACCACGCAGATCTACACGAAGGTCTCGACCGAGCGGCTGCTTGCCGTCTACCGCAACGCCCACCCTCGGGCCGTGTCGTGAGGAGCGGAGCCTGATGGGCGGCGCCTGGCACCTGACGAAGCGTTTCTTCGGCGCGATGCGCCCCGGTGGCCCGCCCGAGGTCGACCGGGCCTGGGTGGAGGCCGTGCTGTCCGACGCGGAGTACGCCCTCTGGCGGCGTCAGTACGGACCCGACCGGCGCCACACCGCCAAGGTCGCCCGCGAAGTCGAGCGCCGGCTCGGCGACGAGGCGACGCCTCCCGTGCTCGCCGCGGCGCTCCTCCACGACATCGGCAAGATCGACGCGGACCTCGGCACCTGGGGCCGCGTCGTCGCCACCCTGTCCGCCAAGGTGGCCGGTCGTGACACCGCCCGGCTCTGGATCCGGTCGACCGGCTTCACCCGCCGCGTCGGCCTCTACCTGCACCATCCCGAGATCGGCGCCGACATGCTCGAGATGGCCGAATCCGACCCCCTCACCGTCGCCTGGGCCGCCGAACACCACAAGCCCGAAGACGAGTGGACCATCC
>BQJV01000553.1 GCA_021604885.1 Acidimicrobiales bacterium | reverse complement strand
GGGCCAACTCCATCGAGGGCGGCACGACGGAGATCAACAAGAACGTGCTCGGCGAACAAGTGCTCGGGCTGCCTCGCGAGCCGGACCCGTGGCATGGTGCGCCCTGGGAGGAGACCCCCCGATCATGAACTACTCGACCTTCGATCATCTCGAGACCTATCGCGACGGCCCGGTGGGATGGCTGGTCAACGACCGGCCGGACGTGCGCAACGCGATGAACAACGCCATGCGCGACGAGTTCGCCGTGGCATGGTCCGAGCTCGATGCGGATCCGGACGTACGGGTGATCGTCCACACCGGCAACGGACGCGACTTCCAGACCGGCGTCGATGTCGGCGAGATCGCCGGCGACGGCGTCGGCATGGAGCGCTACCGCCAGTCGATGGAAGACTTCGACGTCCACTTCACGTCCTGGCATCAGGGCGTGTGGAAGCCGGTGATCACGGCGGTCAACGGGATCTGCTGTGGCGGCGGCTTCCACTGGGTGGCCGATGCCGACATCGTGATCGCCGCGAGCGACGCCCAGTTCTTCGACCCGCATGTCTCCGTCGGACAGGTCGTGGCGATCGAGGCGATCGCCCTCATGAAGAAGATGCCCGTCGAGGCCGTCATGCGGATGGCGTTCATGGGCAAGTACGAGCGCATGGGGGCCGAGCGGGCCCACGAATTGGGCATGATCTCGGAGATCGTGGATCCGCCCGAAGAACTGCGAGCGCGGGCCCAGGACCTCGGCGAGACGATCGCGAAGAACTCGCCCGCGGCGATGGCGGCCACCAAGAAGGCGTTGTGGGGCGCGCTCGAGATGGGCCTCACCGATGCGTGCAAGGCCGGCGCCGGTCACCTCGTGTCGATGTGGGGTCACCCCGATCAGGACGAAGGGCCGCGGGCGTTCGCCGAGAAGCGGGATCCGGAGTGGCAACCGCTCGGCGACACCTGACCCCGTGAACCTCGCCTCGCTCCTGCTCGATCATCCGTTCGCGGACGACGAGCCGCTCCTGTACGGCACCGGTCGGACGTGGACGACCGGGGAGGCACGGGCCGAGGTGGCTCGCCTCGCCGGAGAGCTGGCCCGGCTCGGCGTGCCGACGGGCGGCGGTGTCGCGGGGCGGGTGGCCGGTGGCGACGCGGTGATCGCGATGACGGCGTGCTGGGCCCACGGCGCAGTGTTCGTCCCGGTCAACGACCGCCTGCCCGAGGCCGGGGTCGCCGACCTGCTCGATCGCACGGGCGTCGCCGCGGTCGTCGAGCCGTCGGGCGTGGTCACAGCAACCGGCGACGCCCGCTTCGAGCCGGGCGCGGCGTTCGTCCTCTTCACCAGCGGCACGACCGGCGAGCCGAAACCGATCGTGCACCACCACGACGCCTACCTGGAGATCATCGACCGGGTGCTCGGTCCGCTCGCCGCGGGGCGGGACTCGACGAAGCGGCCATCTCCGAACCTGATCCCGGTGCCGATGGCGCTCAACGCAGGGATCTACAACGCCCTGTTCGGCCTACGGGCCGGCGCCCCGCTGGTGCTCATGGATCGCTTCTCGACCGGGGAGTTCGCCGAGCTCGTCCACCGTCACGAGATCCGATCGACGGTGCTGCCACCGGCCTCGATCGCGATGCTCAACGACGACCCGACGATCGAGGACGTCGGGCCGCTGCGCTATGTGCGTTCCATCACCGCTCCGCTGTCCCCCTTCCAGGCCCGCCGATTCGCCCAGCGGTTCGGCGCCTTCGTGCTCAACGGCTACGGCCAGGCGGAGCTCGGCGAGGTGATCGGGTGGACGGCCGCCGACGCCAAGTCCCATCCCGAGAAGATCGGCGCGGTGGGTCGTCCGCATCCCGGTGTGGACGTGCGGATCGACTCGCCCGACGCCAACGGGGTCGGCGAGCTGCTCGTCCGCCCGCCCGCGGCACCGAACGCATCCGTGGCGGCGACGCTCGGTGACCGGCTCGGAAGCGACGGCTTCGTGCGCACCGGTGACCTGGCCCGCGGCGACGATGACGGCTTCGTGTGGATCGAGGGCCGCACGGGCGATCTCATCAACCGGGGCGGCAACAAGGTGTTCCCCGACGAGGTCGAGGAGGTGCTGACCGCGGTCGCCGGGGTGTCGGAGGCCGCCGTCGTCGGCCGCCCGGACGAGCGACTCGGCGAAGTGCCGGTCGCCTTCGTCGTGGGCGACGTCAGCGCAGACACCCTGCAGGCGGCGTGCCGTGCCGCGCTCGTTCCCTACAAGGTGCCCGTCGACGTCATCGCCGTCGACGAACTCCCCCGGAACGACGCCGGCAAGCTCCTCCGCCGGCAGCTGCGGGCCTGACGTCGTCCGGTCTCAGCTGCCGGTCAGCCAGGTGGCGGGGTGCTGGTCGGCTGGGAACATGCCGTGCTGCCAGCGCTGCATGCCGCCGATCCAGCGGTCGACGTCGGCACCCTTGCGCTTCACGTACTCCTCGACTTCGGCGTGCGGCAGGACGTGGAAGCGTTCGACCGCCAGCGCCTGGGTGACGACCTCGGCGACGTCCTCGGCGGAGAGGGTGCCGTCGGCTCCTGCGACATCCGCGCCGGTGCCCTGGATCTGATCCGCTTGGGGCGAGTTGGCGCCGATGTTGGTGGCGACCGCCTGTGGGCAGAGCACCGACACCTTGATGCCCTGGTGCCCGTGGGTGATGGCGATCCACTCGGCGAGCGCCACCGCGGCATGCTTCGTCACGGCGTAGTGCAGCGAACCGAACTGCGAGAGCAGGCCG
>BQJV01000552.1 GCA_021604885.1 Acidimicrobiales bacterium | reverse complement strand
GCTGATCGGACGCGATCCCGAGCTGGCGGTGCTCCGTCGCAGCGTCGCCGCGGCGTATCGACGCGGCCGCGCCCAACTGATCGCCCTCACCGGCGAGTCCGGTCTGGGCAAGACCAAGCTCGCCGAGGAGGTCGCCACGGTCGCCCGCACCGACTTCGGGGCCCTCGTACTTCACGGACGCTGCCTGCCCTACGGCGAGGCCAACGTGTGGTGGCCGGTGGCCGAAGCGGCCCGCGGCGCACTGGACATCGATGCATCGACGCCGGACGAAGACGTGCCCGAACGCATCGCCGACGGGGTCGCGTCCGCCTTCGGAGCGGACGCCGATCCGGTCAACGTCGCCCGCACCGCCGAGGGGCTCCGTCATCTCCTCGGCTACGAGACCGGCCTGGCCCGCCTCGACGCCGAACGGGCCGCCGAGGAGGGCACCCGAGCCGCGGTGGCGCTGCTCAACGCCTTGTCGCGCAGCGGCCCGGTGTTCGTCTGGCTGAGCGACATCGACTGGGCCGACGACCCGGTGCTGCGCCTTCTGGACGACCTCCTCGACCGGCTGAGCCGCCGCCGCGTCGTGCTGCTGGTGACCGGCCGCGCCGAGATGTTCGATCGCTGGAATCCCAAGCCCGGCCGCTTCAACGTCCTGAGCCTCAACATCGAGCCGCTGGACCCCGATTCCGGCGACCGGCTCGCCCGGGAGCTACTCCCCGACGCCTCCGACGAGGTGCGGGCCCAGATCGTCGAGCGCGCGGGCGGCAACCCGCTCTTCCTCGAGGAGATGGCCCGCATGGTCGAGGAGGTCGACCTCGCCGACATCGGCAACCTCCCGGCCAACGTCCGCAGCGTGATCAGCAGTCGCCTCGACGCGCTCGACGACGACGCCCGCCACGTGATCGAGGACGCGTCGGTGCTCGGCCTGCGGGGCGAGGTGGTGGCCCTCGAACGGATGGCCGAGATCCAGCGCGGCGAGCCCGACATCGCCGACGCGCTGCGCACGCTCGAGCGGGTCGATCTCCTCGAGCACACCGGGCGGAACTGGGCGTTTCGGGCGAACCTCGTGCGTGACGTCGTCTACAGCCGCCTCACCAAGACCGATCGTGCGTGGCGCCACGCGGGGATCGCGAGTTGGATCGAGGCGAACAAACACGCCGGCGGCGCCGAGATCATCTCGTATCACTTCCGCCGGGCGGCGATGCACACCCGCGAGGTCGGCGGCATCGACGGCATCGGCGACGATCTGATCGAGAAGGCGGTCGAGTGGACGCTCGCCGCCGCCCGGGCCACCTCGGGGGCGAGCGCCATCGAGCGGGCCGAGCAGCTGTTCGGCGAAGCGCTGGGCCTCATGGACGACGACGACGGTCGCAAGGCGGAGGTGCTGCTCGAGCGGGCCGAATCCGCGCTGACCCGGCTGGATGTCACCATCGCCGCTCGCGACCTCGACGCGGCGGGTCCGCTCATCGAGCGGGTGGGTGACACGCGGCTCGATGTCCGAGCCCAGCTCCTGCGCAGCGAGGTCGCCCAATGGCTCGGTGATCACGATGGTGCGCTGGTCATCGGCGAGAACGCGCTCGAGCTCGCGCACACACTGCAGGATCCGGTCCTCGAGGCCGACGGTCTTCGGCGCATCGGCATGGTGCGCCTCTTCCGTGGCGAGCACGACATGGCCGAGTCCTCGATCAACCTCGCCTACGAGGCCTACGCCGAGGCCGACGATCCGCGCGGCATGGCGTGGGCGCGGCAGAACCTCGCGTGGATCTCCTATGTGTCGGGCGAGATGGCCGACGCCGAGGTGCGGCTCGATCAGGCCGTCGAAGCGTTCGAGGAGCTCGGCGATCTCGCCGGCATGGCCTGGTCGCGTGGGCTGCTCGCCTATGTGCGAATCCATGCCGGGCGGTTCGCCGAGGCGGACGAGCTGGCCACCCGCACGCTCGCGGAGGCACGCGACCGCGGCGATCACTGGGCGCAGGGAATGATGCACGTCGCCCTGGCGATATCGGCGCTCTGGACGGGCCGAGTCGACGAAGCCGTGCGCCGGGCCCAACGGGCGCGCCAGATCATGCCGCTCGATTCGGATCCGATCGGCCTCGTGCAGGCCATCGCGATCGAGGCTCGCGCGCTTATCCGTTCGGGGCGGATCGCCGAGGGCTTCCGCATCCTCACCGGCGAGCTCGCGAAGGAGCCGGGTCACCCGGGTCGCCAGATTCTCGAGACGGCGCTGTCGGCCGCGGCAGCGACCGTGGGCGACGTGACGATCGGGCGCCGCGCGTTCCGCGAGGTGGTCGGGTTCGACGACGACCGGCTCGGTGAGTCCGACCAGACCGTCGCCATGGCGTTGATCAGTCTCCAGCGGGGCGATGTGGACGTGGCTGTGCAGCTGTTCGATGTCATGCCAGACACGCCGGGCGAGGGATCGACCTGGGGGTGGGCCGTGCTCGCGCTCGTCGCCGCCGCCGTCGAGAAGGATGTCGAGTCGCTCGCCGATGTGGTCGAGACATCGCAGCGGACCACCTATGCCGACCGGGTGCTCGCTCGCCTCGCGCTGGCCTGCGCGGCGGCCCGTGTCGGCAACGAGCAGGGATGCCGGGTGGCGCTCGGCCGCGCGTATGAGGCCGTGCCCGCCGGCGGCGACCGGGTGCACCCGACGGTGGTGGCGCTCGCGGAGGCGCAGTGCCTGGCGACGCTCGACGCGCCGGACGCAGCGACCGCCGAGGTGCGCGCGATCAAGACCGCCAGCGCGCTCGG
>BQJV01000551.1 GCA_021604885.1 Acidimicrobiales bacterium | reverse complement strand
GGATTCTGCGGCGTCTGGTCGCCGGTCCCGGGTTCGACGGATGGCTCCGGCGGCAGGTCCGTGGGGGTGGGCAGTGTCTCGTCCCCCTCCTCATTGGCGGGGAACTGTTGTGGTGTGGGCAGTTGGGTGATGTCGCCGTCGTGTCCGCGGCTGCGCCCGGGGGTGGGGTCGAAGATGATCCAGCCGACGTCGGCGAAGTAGACCTCAGGCCAGGCGTGGGCGTGGCGTCCAGAGACGACGTACTCGCCGCGGGCGGCGTCCCAGTCGCCCCAGGTGAAGCCGACGGCGACGCGGGCGGGAATGCCGAGGCTGCGGGCCATGGCGGCGAAGGTGGAGGCGAACTGTTCGCAGTAGCCCCGGCCGACGGTGAGGAAGGTGTTCATGTCGCCGATGTCGTGCTCGAGGGCGACGTTGAGGTCGTAGGTGAAGCGGTCGGGGTCGAGGAAGAAGTTCTGCAGGGCGATGACGCGTTGGTGGTCGGTGGTGGCGCCGGCGTCGGTGATGATCTGTTGGGCGAGGTCGGTGACGCCGGTGGGCCAGCAGCCGGTCTCGGCGGCGTCTTCGTCGATGGCGCAGTCGGCGGGGAGTTGGGTGTGGTCCCGGATGAAGTCGTCGTCGAGACCCTGGGTGGCGTCGGCGGGGAGGTCGGCTGGGTCGTAGTCGGGGATCTGCGATTCGATGGTGTAGGTCATGCCGAACGGGATCTCGTCGAGCCCGCGTTCGACCACGAGGGCGCCGGTGGCGACTTCGTGTTCGAGATTGACACCGTCGTCGTCGATGATGTTGGAGACCTCGTAGGCGGCGGGGAGGTAGATGTTGCCGAGCGCCGCGATGGTGATCTCCTGGCGCAGGGCGGTGGTGGGGACGCCGGCATCGATGTCGGAGTCGACGGGACCACGGGCATCGTCGAAGTTGGAGCTACGACGCCAGATCTCGTCCTCGAACGTGGTCAACGCCATCAGCCGCCAGTAGTCGCGTTGGCCCGGATCGACCCGCACCGAGAACAGTTCGGTGTTGGTCTGCTGGACCAACGACGTCGAGATCTCCACCAACGGGCTCAACACGGACCGGGTCTGCGGACCGTCGTTGATCTCGGTGATGTCGACGATGGGTTGGGCGCTCGCGCCGGGCAGACGCGGCGCGACGAGTGCGCCGACCAGAACGGCGCAGGCTCCCGCGACCGCGCCGACCCGCAGTGTGGTGGTCACCCCGTCACGCACGCCGCCGGCGACCCACACCTCCTCGCGTACCTGGCGCTCGGCCCGCATCGTGAGCAGCACGCCCAGCAGTCCGATCGCGAAGAGCAGCCCGTGTGCGATCGAGTTGCGGTCGACGCCGAGGAGCGAGGCGAAGACGAACACGGCGGTGGCGGGCGCGACCGCTTCGAGCGGGGAGCGCAGACGGAATGCGGCCCAGTCGGCGAGGAAGACGCCGTACCAGAGGAGCACGGAGGTGGTGACCAGGAAGCCGCGGTGCGGAACGACCGGCGCGGCGTCCTCGCCGAAGATCCGCCATGCCTCGCGGAGGTCGTCACCGAGGACCGACACCGTCTCGCCGGTCGGCACGATCAGCGCCGCGGCGTCCGGGTAGAACACGGCGGTTCCCAGCACGATCAGGGCGAGACCGCTGATCGGGGTGCTGAGCGCCATCGACATCTCGGCCCGACGACACACGGCGGCGACCAGGTGTGAGCCGAGCGCCAGGATGACGAGCTCGCGGAGGAAGCCGAGATCCGTGAACAGGCGCTCCAGCGAGATCGTGACGACGATCGTGAGCGCGGCGAGGGCGACTTCGGCGCCGAGCAGGACCTTCTGCCGTTCGACCATCAGACGACCACCGAGGTGCCATGACGGTCGAGCTTCCACATCTCGGCGAGCTGGCCGGGGCCGGTGAGGTGGATCCATTCGCCCGTCGAGTGGTGGCCGTCGGCCGCGCCCCAACGCGGGGCGTCACAGGTGATGACGATGCGGGCCCGGAGCCGCTGGGCGAGCGTGCCGCGGGCGGCGCGATCGGCTGCGATGTGCGGATCGGTGGTGACCACCACGACGGTGCCCGCCTCGGTCGGGACCGCCGGATGGATCACGGGGCTGCCGCCCTCGAGCAGTGCGAGGAACTCCAGGAGCGGGTCCAATTGGGCGTTGCCGTGCACGAGCGGCGTGCTGCGCCCGTCGGTGGTCTCGATGCGGGTCGCGTCGCCGGCGTCGAGCACGGACGCGGCGATCGAGGCGGCGATCGACGTGGTGATGTCGAGTGCCTCGCTCGCGTCCCCCGGCGGCCGGGTGTCGATGGCAACGGTGAGGCGACCGTGGCGAGGCGGCCGGAACTGGCGGACCTGGAGGTCCCCCTGGCGGGCGGAAGAGGGCCAGTGGATCCGGCGCAGGTCGTCGCCCGGGGCGTAGGGCCGGAGTCCGTCGAACTCCTCGTCGGAGAGACCGAGCGACTGGCGGAGCTCCTCGCCGAGCAGGGGGTCGTCGCCGGAGGGCACGCGCCGCACGGGAATCGTCTCGATCGGGGGGTGGACGATCAGTCGCACGGTCGAGTCGAGATGGTGGCTGCGTCGTGCGAGCCCGAGTGGGTCGATGTCGTCGATCGTCGTGGGGCCGAGTTGGAGAATGCCGCGTCGGGTGGTGGGCAGTCGGTAGGCGCCCCGGGTCGATCCGCCCGGTCGGAGCGCGGCGATGGACAGGTGGACGCCGCGGGTACCGGTGACCTGGTCGTGGAGGCGCAGGAGCGGGGAG
>BQJV01000550.1 GCA_021604885.1 Acidimicrobiales bacterium | reverse complement strand
GGGCGGCTCCTCGGCCCGCACCCGCACCCGGGCGCTGAGCAGTGAGGTGATCGTCGCCTGGCTGACGGCCGTCTCGCCGAGCGACGGCAGCACGTTGGCCACGTAGCGCAGGAACACCCGGTTCGGACCGATCACGAGCACATGGCTCTGCGAGAGCGCCTCGCGGTGCTCGAACAGGAGGAAGGCCGCGCGGTGCAGCCCGACCGCTGTCTTGCCGGTGCCGGGGCCACCCTGGACGAGGAGGCACTCGTCGAGCGGTGCGCGGATGATCTCGTCCTGCTCGGCCGCGATGGTCGCGACGATGTCGGACATCTCGCCGCTGCGGCCGCGTTCGATCTCGGCGAGCACAGGGTCGGGAATACCGGCTGCCGAGATCGAGTCCGGGTCGTCGAGTTGCTCGTCGAAGATGGCGACGAGCTCGTCGACCTCACACGAGAAGCGGCGGCGGCGGGCGAGACCGAAGGCGTCGACGGCGGTGGCTCGGTAGAAGGGGATGGCGACCGGGGCACGCCAGTCCACGATCACCGGGGCGCCCGACTCGTCCTCGATGTGGCGACGGCCGACGTACCACTGGTCGCCGTCGGTGATCACCGGGTCCTCGTCGATGCGGCCGAAACACAGGGCGACCGCGCCCACGTCGACGGCGGCGCGGCGGTCGGCCATGTGCGCTCGGGCGATCTTGGCGTCGACCGAATCCTCGTCGCGGACCCGTTGCTCGCTGAACTCGAGCGCCCGCGCCGACCGCGCCACCATCGCCTCCAGTGCGGCGCGGGCCCGGTGGATGTACGCCTGTTCGGCGGCGTGGTCGGGGTGAGTCCCCACGGGGTCCGCTCGCTCAGACATAGGGGCGCGAACCTACCCTCCATCGGCGACCGACATCGCGGCGATACTCTGCGGCCGGGGCGGACAGGAGGTCGAAGTTTCCCGTGCTGTTCCCGACATTCACGTTCGCGGCGTTCTTCGCCGTGGTGCTCCCCGTGAGCTGGATGTTGCGCAGGCACGTGACCGCCTGGAAACTCTTCGTGCTCGCCGCGTCGTACTACTTCTACGGCTACTGGGACGTCCGCTTTCTGGTCCTGCTCGCGGTGATGACCCTCGGCAACGAGGTGGCGGCGATCGCGATCCATCGCGGTCCCAACGTGGCGGCCAGGAAGCTCGCGCTGGGTGTCGCCGTGGTGCTCGATCTGGGCGTTCTCGCCTTCTTCAAGTACTACGACTTCTTCACCGACTCGCTGGACCGCAACCTCGGCCTCTCCAGTCCGGCGCTCGACATCGTGCTGCCGATCGGAATCTCGTTCTTCACGTTCCAGGGCATCAGCTATGTCGTCGACGTGTACCGCAAGGACACGCCGCCGGCCCCGCTGCTCGACTTCGCGGTGTACGTCTCGTTCTTCCCCCAGCTCGTCGCCGGCCCGATCGTGCGCGCCACGGAGTTCCTGCCCGAGCTGCGATCCGAGCGGGTGCCCGACCAGGTCGAGGCCGGACGAGCGGTCGTGCTGATCGGGCGAGGCCTCCTGAAGAAGGTCGTGATCGCCGACTTCCTCGGCCGGGCCATCGTCGACGACGCGTTCGGGACCCCCGGCGAGTACGGCGCCGTCGACATCCTGTTCGGGATCTACGGCTACGCGATCCAGCTCTATGCCGATTTCAGCGGCTACACGGACATGGCGATCGGGATCGCCCTGTTGCTCGGGTTCCGCTTCCCGCAGAACTTCGACCGCCCCTACGCCGCCGTCTCGGTCCAGGACTTCTGGCGACGCTGGCACATGACGCTCTCGCGCTGGCTGCGGGACTATCTCTACTTCCCGCTCGGCGGCAACCGGAAGGGCCGTCTGATCACCTACCGCAACCTGCTGATCACGATGGGTCTCGGCGGGTTGTGGCACGGTGCCGCCGGCACCTTCGTGGTGTGGGGGCTCTACCAGGGGCTCGGCATGGCGGGGGAGCGGCTGCTGTCGGATCTCCGTGGTGAGCAGGACACGCCACTCGACTCCCGTGACGTCCGGATCAAGGAGATCGCGCGGCTCCACTCGGGCGCCGCCGTCGACGCGTGGCGTGAGGACCCGTCCTCGCCGGTGCCGTTCACGCCCCTCGAGGTCCAGTCGCTGTGGCTCGGCCGTCTGGTCACGTTCCACTTCGTGTGTGTCGGCTGGGTGATCTTCAACAGCGACTCGCTCGGACGGGCCGGCGACGTGCTCGGCTCGCTCTTCTCCGGATGGACGGTCACGCCCGAGTTGGTCAACCCGCTCGTCGTCCTCGTGATCGTCGGTTCGATCGCGGCCCAGTACATTCCGCCGCTGCTGGCCCGTCAGTGGTCGGCGCTGTTCTCCCATGTGCCGCCGGTCGCGGTCTCTGTGGCCTTCGCCGCGTGGATCATGGTCGTCGTCGCCCTCGGTCCCGAGGGCATCTCCGAGTTCATCTACTTCCAGTTCTGATGAGAGGGGTGTGAAGTGAAACATTCAGACCCCCTGCAGCGGGCGACGGCACCCCGTGAACACGGCGACACCTGGGACGACGAACGCTTCCAGGACGCCCGCGACAAGGACCTCTCCCAGCAGACCTCCGAGGTGCGTTCCGCGGTGATCGCCGTCGTCTCGTGCCTGCTGCTGGCCACCCTGCTGACCTCCGGCAAGATCGTCGAGATCGCCGAGCGTCAGGAGTTCGGCCCGACCCGCGACCGGCAGGTGGCGGTGGCCGAACGGATCGACCGGGTCGCCAACTTCTTCTCTCTGAACCGCCCCTACGACT
>BQJV01000549.1 GCA_021604885.1 Acidimicrobiales bacterium | reverse complement strand
GTCCTCTGCGACGTCGACGACGACTGACGCCCCGGCCCCCGAGAGGTACCGCGGGGGAGGAATCTCTGGTCACGAAAGGGTCGGAAAACCCCCGATCTCGCCCCACCCCCTGCAATCTCTGGCCACAAAAGGGTCGTCCAGACGCCGAGAGACCGAACCTTTCCTGACCAGAGATTCCTGTTGGGGACAGTGGGCGTTGGCCGTTGACGGTCCCTCGACGGCGCCCTTTTCATGTGCGAGGTCGATGGCGCCTGCCGGTGTGTCAGGCTGGATCGATGCGGCGGCTCGCGGTGTTGGTCGGCCTGGGTCTCCTCGGATCAGCGTGTTCCGGAGGCTCATGGGAGGACTCGCTGGAGGACGCGCTGGGTCGCCAGCCGGCGGTGCTCGTGGAGAATCCGGAGTCCGTGCTGATCGGCGACGGCCTGCCGAATACGTGCGGTGGCCCGTTCATCAGTTGGCTCCTGGCCATCGACGCAACGACCGGTGAGCGACTGTGGGCGGAGCAGATTCCGTTCGCGAGTGACCCGCCGATGAGCATCGGCGACAAGGTGCTGACCGTCGGGTCGAACCTCGACACGCTCCCGCCGAGCGTTGTCGCCTTCGACGTGCGCACGGGGAGCGCGATTTGGCAGCGGTTCTTCGCGAGTCGCTGGCTCTACGACGCCCGGCCGACCGCGAACGGACTGTCGGTCTCGGGCGGGGACGACGTGCACCAGATCGCCATCGACGGCTCGATCATCGAAACGCAGCCGAGGGCGCCCGGCCACGACGTCGACTCGGCTGACCGGCTGTCACCGTGGAGTGCGGAGCTCGTCGGCGATCGGCTCACGGTGACCGGCCCGGATGAGCTGCGATTCACGACGGAGGAGCTCGGTGTGCCCGATGACTTCGACGTGGTCGACTTCGTCGCGGAGGCGGACGGGCGGGTTCTCGTCGAGATCGGATCGGAGGTCGGTCCGAATGCTCACGCCGTGGTGGTCAACCTCGACGGTGTCCTGGTCGTCGACGCGCTCTCGGTGCGCAACGCGAGGCTGGCCGGAGACCTCCTGCTCTACGACGTGCGGAACGGCGAGATGGCCTCGAACGGCGTGCCGACGCGGGAGGTGTACGCCGTCTCGCTCGACAGTGGTGACCTCGTCTGGCAGACCCAGGCGTTCGCCGAATACGTCCGGGGGCTCCCAGGGTTCGTCGGCGCGATGAACGGGCTGCCGGTGTTCGCGGTGCGAACCGACGAGCGCGTGGTCGACATCGTGGTACCGGCGACGGCTGACGAGGTCCCGACGCCCGTCCGGCCGGCCCAGTGGTGGTTCCCCGAGTGGCTCACTGTGGTGGACGACGATCTGGTCGCGGTCGGAACGGACGCCGGTGTCGCCTTGTACCGAGCCGCGGGCGGCTACGCCTGGGTGCCGACAGAGCTCCCGGTCCGCTCGGTTGTCCGTGCGGACGACACGATCCTCGCGATCACCGGCTCCGAACTGACCGGCTGCGACTGACCCGGCCGGGAGACCGACCCTTTCCTGACCCAGAGATCGACGCGAGGGGCCGAGAATGGCCCTCGGGGCGACCCTTTCCTGACCAGAGATTCCTGTTGGGGGAGATTCCTCCCGAGGGGGATTCCGTCTGGGGGTGGACTCCTCGCGGGAGAGAGCTCAGTCGGCGAGGAAGCCGATGGCGGCTTTGGCTCGGGCGACGGTCGTGGACGCCGTCTCGCGGGCCTTGTCGGCGCCGATCTTGAGGAGGCGGGCGGTCTCGCCGGGGTCGGCTTCGAGCTCGCGGAATCGCTCCTGGAACGGCTCGAGCAGCGCGACGACGGCATCCGCCGTGTCGACCTTGAGCTGGCCGTACTGCTCGTACTCGTCGGCCAGCGCCTCCGGGTCACGGTCGGTCGCGGCGCCGAGGATCGACAGCAGGTTCGACACGCCGGGCTTCTCGGCGACGTCGAAACGCACCTCGCCGTCGTTGTCGGTCACGGCGCTCTTGATCTTCTTGGCGATCTGCTTCGGTTCGTCGAGCAGCCCGACCGTGCCCTTCGGCGAGTCGAGGGACTTGCTCATCTTCTTGTCCGGGTGCTGCATGTCCATCACCCGGGCCGCGGCCTTCGGGACGACCGCCTTCGGGAGCACGAATGTCTCCCCGTAGCGGGAGTTGAACCGCTCGGCGATGTCGCGGGTGATCTCCACGTGCTGGCGCTGGTCGTCGCCGACCGGCACCTCTTCCGTGTCGTACAGGAGGATGTCGGCCGCCTGGAGCGCCGGATAGGTGAACAGGCCGGCCGAGATGAAGCTCTTGTGCTGGTCGGACTTGTCCTTGAATTGCGTCATGCGGCTGAGCTCGCCGAACGAGACGCTGCACTCCATCAGCCAGGCGCACTCGGTGTGTTCACGCACATGCGACTGCACGAACAGGGTGCACACCTCGGGATCGAGCCCGGCCGCCATGAGGAGCTGCGAGAGACGCAGCGTGGACTCACCCACCTCGCCGGGAGTCTTCGGCACGGTGACGGCGTGGAGGTCGACGACACAGAACAGGGCGTCGGTCTCATGCTGCATTTTCGCCCAGTTGCGGATCGCTCCCAGATAGTTGCCGAGATGGAGCTCGCCGGTGGGCTGGATGCCGGAGAAGACACGTGTCATGGCTTGCGATGCTACGGGGATCGCCACCCGTTGGCCGTCATTTCTCGCGAGCGGCGGCAAGGGCACGCTTGTAGACGGCGAGGGTCTCTTCGCGGGCCGCGGCGTGGTCGACGATC
>BQJV01000548.1 GCA_021604885.1 Acidimicrobiales bacterium | reverse complement strand
CTCGCGTCCTACGCGCCGTTCTCGCGCGGCGACGTCGAGCAGGGCTTCGCCGACGCCGACGTGGTCGTCGAGGGTCACTTCACGACGAAGTTCGTCCACCAGGGCTACATCGAGCCGCACGGTTGCGTCGCGGATGTCGGTCAGGACGGCAAGGCCAGCGTCTGGGGATCATCGCAGGGTCACTTCGCGATGCGCTCCAAGAGCGCGGACATCCTCGGCTGGTCCACCGATCGCATCAAGGTCACGCCGGCCGAGATCGGCGGCGGATTCGGCGGCAAGACCACCATCTACCTCGAGCCGATCGCGATCCTGTTGTCGCAGAAGGCCGCCCGTCCGGTGAAGCTCGTCATGACCCGGGAGGAAGTGTTGCGGGCGACCGGCCCGGCCCCCGCCGCGGAGATCACCTGCAAGCTCGGTGCCACGAAGGACGGCGAGCTCACCACCATGCAGGCCACGATGAAGTACAGCAACGGCTCGGCCAAGGGCTACGCGGCGATGCTCGGCGCGATGTCGACGGCGTCGTACAAGCTGCCGAACCTCGCGATCGAGACCTTCGGTTCGGTGAACAACACGCCACGCGTCGCCGCCTACCGCGCCCCGTCGGCACCGCAGGCCGCATTCGCCGTCGAGTCGCTCGTCGATGAGATCGCGAAGCAGATCGAGATGGACCCGATCGAGTTCCGCCAGAAGAACGCGGTGGTCGAGGGCGACCTCACGGCGATGGGCGCCCCGCATCCGAAGATCGGTTTCGTCGAGACGCTCCAGGCGATCAAGGACAGCGAGCACTACAACTCGCCCGTGCCGGAGGGTGCGGGCCGTGGGTTCGGCACCGGCTTCTGGTTCAACATCGGCGAACAGTCGTCGGCGACGGTCAACCTCAACGAGGACGGCACCGCCACGGTCATCACCGGCAGCCCCGACATCGGTGGGTCCCGTGCCTCGATGGCGTTGATGGCGGCGGAGACGCTCGGGTTGGACCCGATGCGGATCACGCCGATCGTTGCCGACACCGAGTCCGTCGGCTTCACCGACATCACCGAGGGCAGCCGGGCGACGTTCGCGACGGGCATGGCCGTCACCAACGCCTGCCTCGAGCTCATCGACCAGATGAAGGAGCGGGCCGCCGTGCTGCGTGGTGTCGCGGTGGACGACGTCGAATGGGTCGACGGCACCGCGGTCGTGGAAGGCCATGACCCGCTGACGATCCCGGAGATCACCGCCCAGGCGAAGATGACGGGCGGTCCGCTGACCGCGACCGCATCGCTGAACGCCGCCGGCGCAGGCCCGTCGTTCGCTGCGCATCTCGCCGATGTGCGCGTCGACGAGGAGACCGGTGAGGTCGAGATCCTCCGCTACACCGCCGCGCAGGACGCCGGCACCGCCATCCACCCCTCCTACGTGGAGGGCCAGATGCAGGGTGGCTCCGCCCAGGGCATCGGCTGGGCGCTGAACGAGGAGTACGTCTTCGACGCCGACGGTGTCATGGAGAACGCCTCCTTCCTCGACTACCGGATGCCCGTGGCGTCGGACCTGCCGATGATCGAGACGATCGTGGTCGAGGTGCCGAACCCGAGCCATCCCTACGGCGTGCGAGGCGTGGGCGAGACGGGCATCGTCCCGCCGCTCAACACGCTCGCCAACGCGGTCAGCGCGGCGACGGGTGTGCGGATGTACAACCTGCCGATGTCGCCGCCGAACGTGTTGAAGGCGCTCAACGACGCCAAGGGCTGACCCACTCGATGGCAACCGTTCACCTCCAGGACAGCCACACCCGGTTCACGGGCGGCGAGAAGGTCCTGGAGGTGGACGGCGCCACCATCGGTCAGATCATCGACGCCCTCGAGGCCCGGTTCGCCGGGCTCGGTCCCTTGCTGCGCGAGGGCAGTTCGTTCGCCGTGAACGGCGAACTCCAACCCCGCGGCACCTTCTTCGCCGCGGTGCCGGACGGCGCCGACGTCCACTTCCTCATCCCCATCACCGGCGGCTGACCCCCCTTCTTGGGGCTTCTTAACCGAGTTGTGGTCGCCACACGACCACAACTCAACGCAGATTGCGGAGTGGTGGGCGGCTACAGTCTCGCGGCCGGGAAGGTCCCGCATCCTGACAAGGAGACCCATGGCTCGGTTCCACGAGTTCGAAATGGCGTCGCTCGAGGGTGATCAGGTGTCGTTCAGCGATTTCGCCGACGGCGCCTGCCTCATCGTCAACGTCGCCTCCGCTTGAGGCCTCACGCCTCAGTACGCAGGTCTGCGTACGCTTCATCATGACGACAACGGCATCTCGGTGCTGGGGTTCCCGTGCAACCAGTTCGGTGCCCAGGAGCCCGGCTCGGCCGAAGAGATCCGGGCGTTCACCAGCGAGAACTACGACATCGACTTCCCGCTGTTCGCCAAGATCGAGGTCAACGGCGATGGCGCCGCGGACCTCTACAAGTGGCTCAAGGAAGAGCAGCCTGGCGAGGGCGAGACGTCCGACATCACCTGGAACTTCGAGAAGTTCCTCGTGAACTCGGCCGGCGACGTGGTCGCCCGGTTCTCGCCGATGGTGACTCCCGAGGAGATCGCCGAACAGGCGCCGGCCCTGCTGGGCTAGCTGCGACCCGCGAGAATGGACAGGGGTCTGACCCCTTGTCCATTCTCAGGTGTCGACGATCCAGACCGCGTCGGTCTCGGGGTCATACCGGCAGAATCCGCCGGTCTTCACGGCGTTGCGGAGATGGCGGCCGGCCGCGGGGTGGGCCTCCTCGACC
>BQJV01000547.1 GCA_021604885.1 Acidimicrobiales bacterium | reverse complement strand
CCCCGATCGCCGTGGCCGCCGCCCCTGCCGAGCCGGATCCTGCGGGCGGAGCTGGGCACGGCGTGCGAGGTCTCGTCCGGCGAGTGGTTCCTCGTCGACGAACCCCACCGGCAGCGTCGCCGCCTCGATGGGTGGCAGCCGGCCGACGGGCATCTCGTGGTGGTCGGTGGCCCGGGCAGCGGCGCGACGACCACGCTGGCAACCGCCGCGCTGGCTGCCGGGCGCGACGGGGATCATCACCTGCACGTTCTCGACATGGCCGGCGGTGATCTCGCGCCGCTCGCGAGCCTCGCCGCAACCGGTACCCATGCGGGCCCGACCGACGACGAGCGCCGCGTCCGGCTCGTGCGTTGGCTCGACGACGAGGTCGCCCGACGCCGAGCGACGCCGGACCACCCGGCACCCGGTCTCCTGGTCGTGATCGACGATTTCGGCGGACTCGCCCGGGCCCACGATCCGGTGCGAGACGCCGTCGTTCACGACCGCATCGCCCGCGTGTGGGCGGACGGCCCTGCGGTCGGTGTCGTTTTCGCGGCAGCCGTCCGTCGATCCGCGGATCTTCCACCGGCACTCGTCGCCACCGCGGGCACGGTGCTGCTCCACGGCAGCGCCGACGCGGGCGACGGGCTGCGCTTCGGGGTCGTCGAGCCCCTGGCCGACCTCCCACCCGGACGGGCCGTGCGGGTGTCCGACGGTCGGTTCATCCAGGTGGTCTTCGACGCCGACTCGATCGAGCAGGCGGTGGCGATGCACACCGGGCCGGCGCCCCTCGCCACGCCGCACGACGTCGGTGCGTTGGCCGCGACGATCCCGTTCGATCCGGCAATGGCGTCCGTCACTCGGGCGGAGGGCACGACCACCATCACCGTCGCGATCCGCGACCGGGACCTCCAGCCCCACCCACTCGCTCTGCACCGTGGTCAGCACGCGCTGGTCATCGGGGGTTCGCGCACCGGCCGGACCAACACGCTCGCGGCGATTGCCCGCGCTGCCGGGGACGGCGCCATCGTGGTCGGCGATGGCGAACTCGTCCGCCGCAGCGGGGTCGACCCCACGACGCCCGCGGCCCTGGAGACCGCCGTCCAGGGCCGCGGTGCCGCGCTCGTACTGGTGGACGATGCCACCGACTTCGACGACCCGAGCGGTGCGCTCGCGCGGCTCGTCGCCGCGCCGCCGACGGGTGTCCACGTCCTCGCTGCTGTGCGCACCGATCGGCTGCGCGCCGCCTACGGCCACTGGGTCAGTGAGATCCGGTCGTCCCGCGCCGGCCTGTTGCTACGGCCGGATCCGATCGACGGTGACCTGCTCGGGGCTCAGCTCCCGGCCCGTCTCGCGCTCCGGGCGACACCGGGTCGGGCGGTCGCGGTGGTCGACGGCGAGATCGAGGTGGTGCAGGTGTTCGATGCGGGTCAGTCGGCCGGGTAGACCACACCGAGCTGGGCGCGGAGCGCGTCGAAGTGAGAAGTCATCGCGCGGCTCGTTGCGAGGGGCATGCGGGCGCTCTCGCGCTCGCCGGCGCGCAGGCGCCGGTGCACCTCGATGGCCTGGTAGTGCAGCCCGGGCGGTTCGTGGCGCACGGTCTCCTCGTCGAACCCCTGCGTGAGGACGAAGTGGTCGGGGGCGTGCGCGGGGAGGGGGAACTCGACCACGCCCTCGGACCCCTCGATGCGGGCCGTCATCGTTCCGGGCACGCGCACGCCGGCGGTGAGAGCTGCCGACGCGCCGCTCTCCCAACCGCACAGCAGGCTGATCGCATCGTCCACCCCGGTGTCGGCAAGGTGTCCGGCCGCGGTCGTGGTGTCGGGCTCGCCGAGGATCCACCACGCGAGCGTGTAGGGATAGATGCCGACGTCGAGGAGTGCGCCACCCCCCTTGGTCGGATCGAACAGCCGGCTCTCGGGGTCGTAGGGCAGGTTGAACGAGAAGTCGGCCAGCACGCGCCGAACCTCGCCGATGGCCCCGTCGTGGATCCGGGCGACGGCATCGACCGAGGCGGGGTTGAAGCGCATCCACATCGCCTCCATCAGGAAACGGTCGTTGGCCGCGGCGGCCGCGATCATCTCGTCCACCTCGCGGGTGTTGAGCGCGATCGGCTTCTCGACGAGGACGTGCTTGCCGGCCTCGAGGAACATGACGGTCTGCGGAGCGTGCACGGGGTTGATGCCGCCGACGTAGACGATGTCGACGTCCGGGTCGGCCGCGAGGGCGGCGTAGCTGCCGTGGGCCCGCTCGATGCCGTGCGCCGCGGCGAACGCGTCGGCGCTGTCCTGGCTTCGGGACGCCACCGCGACGATCTCGCCCTCGCCGGCGCGGGCGAAGTCCGTTGCGAAGCTCTTCACGATGCTGCCGGTGCCGGCGAGGCCCCAGCGGATGGGCCCGTTCAGTGGTTCCATGGATGCTCCCTGCACGTCGGTGCGCCAGCGGCCACGATACGCAGATGTCAGAGACGCATACGTTCCCGCGCCGCCAGGCCGTCACCCGTCGGTTCACGCTCGGTCTGCCCCGCGACTTCCGCGTGTCCGCCGACGGCGCCCGCGTACTGTTCCTGCGTTCGACCGGTCCCGAGGATCCGGTCAACTCGCTCTGGGAGTACGACGTGGCTGCCGGCGCGGAGCGCCTCGTGGTCGACGCATCCGCCCTCGGGGCACAGGACGCGGACCTGCCGCCGGAGGAACGTGCCCGCCGCGAGCGCGCCCGCGAGTCCGGTGGCGGAATCGTCGCGTTCGACGCGACGACGGACCTCCGCGCCGCC
>BQJV01000546.1 GCA_021604885.1 Acidimicrobiales bacterium | reverse complement strand
GGTGGACCTGGAGGATGACGCCCGCCTCGTCGCCGTGTTCGTCGACCGCGCGCTGGAAGTCCGCGAGCCGGGTGCGGTTGGTCGTGCCGACCTCGATCAGCCGAGCACCGGACCGCACCATCACGTCGGGGATGCGGAAACCGCCGCCGATCTCGACGAGCTCACTGCGGGAAACCACCACGCCGCGACCGTCGGCGAGGCCGGCGAGCACCAGCATCACCGCGGCGGCACAGTTGTTGACGACGATGGCAGCCTCGGCGCCGCAGGCACGGGCGATGAGTGCGGGCGCGGTTGCCATCCGGGAGCCACGCTCTCCGGTGGTGAGGTCGAGCTCCAGATTCGAGTAGGTCGCCTGCTGGTGCCACGCCAGCGGGGCGCGGCCGAGGTTGGTGTGCAGGAGCGTGCCCGTGCCGTTGATGACCGGGGTGAGCATCCGCCGACTCGCCTCCACGGCGAGGGCACGGGCGTGATCCGGCTCGCCGCTGTCGATCGCGGCACGAGCCGCGTCAACGAGCAGCGGGTGCGGGAGATCGACGTCCGCGATCGAGCGCGCCAGCTTGTCGACGGAGGGCGGGCGCTCGGACGGTGTGGGGTCGGTCACGGTGCGCTCAGCCTAGGAGCGCGACATGGTCTGCCACCGCAGTGAGGCCGCGGATGGCGTTGCGGCGGAGGAACTCCGCGCCGCGTTCGTCGGCCGGGGTGACGACTGCGATGGCGCTCACCGGATTCGGCAGGTTGAGCATGTGACCGAGCCGATAGTCCCGCCACAACCGGTCCTTCTCCACGGCGATCCCGAGACCGTCGAGCGTGTCCCCGTATTCGTCGAGGAGGTCGGGTTCGAGCCGGCGGCGGTCCTCGGTCGTGAGGGATCCGGCGCAGAAGAACGCCAGGTCGTAGACGCCCCGGCCGAGGGCCGCGAGCTGGAAGTCGAGCGCGACCGCGCCGTCCGGCCCGAACCGGAAGTTGTCCAGCCGGGCGTCGCCGTGCACGACCGTGCGATCGCCGCGGGAGAACTCGTCGACCGCGACGTCGAACCATGTGCGCCCCTCGACCGCCGCGTCGGCCACATCGGGAGCGAGGTCCCCGAGCTTGTCGACACACATCGACCACGTGATGTCGAAGATCTGGCCATAACCCGCCACCACGGGATCCGTCACCGCAGGCAGCCAGGCGTGGTCGACCAGGGTCGGATCGTTCCAGTAGGCCGCATGCCAACGGGCGAGCGTGTGGGCCACGGCGATCGCCTCGCTGTCTGTCGCCCCGACGATGGAGTCGCCGGCGTGGTGGTCGCCGAGGTCTTCGAGGAGGAGCCAGCCGCGGCCGGCGGTGTCGTCCCAGTGCTGCGCGAGGACCCTCGGCGCCGGGGCGCGTTCCCAGGGTCGAAGCTCCCGGTACACGCCCGCCTCGCGACGGTCGTAGCCGAAGCGATCCACGATCTCCTGATTCGCGGGGATCGACGCGGGGAGCTTCGCGACCACCGACGACGGTCCCTCGCCGTCCCAGACGAGATGAACGCGGGCCAGGGTGCTCAGGAACCCGGCACCGTCCTCGACCGGCTCCGCGCGGGCCTCCGTGAGGGTCCCGGTGGCGGCGCCGGCGCCGACGAGAGCGGCCTCGAGCGCCGCGGGTCGGAGATCGGCGAGGTCGCGGAACATGGCGCCGAGCCTAAGCTGACCTCGTGTTCGGGTTCCTCCTGCTGCTCTTCGGCGTCGTGACGCTCACCGAGATCTGGCTCATCGTCCAGGTCAACTCGGTGCTCGGCGGATGGCAGACCTTCGGCCTGCTGGTGCTCGACAGCGCCATCGGCGCCTGGCTCGTGCGCCGCGAGGGGATGACCATCCTCCGCAAGCTCCAGGGTCAGCTCAGCCAGGGCGAACTGCCAACGAACCCGCTGATCGACGGCATGCTCGTGCTCCTCGCCGGCGCACTCATGCTGACGCCCGGCTTCCTGACGGACGGTCTCGGTCTCCTGCTCCTGCTGCCGCCCACGCGGGCCATCGTGCGCGAGATTCTGAAGAGGCGCTTCGCCGGGCGGATCACCGTCGGTGGTGGGGCCTTCGGCCCGGGCTTCGCGCCCGGCCGCGGTTTCGGCGGATTCACCGACGCCGACGCGACCGATGTCACCCCCACGGACCCGAACGGCGACGAGCCTCCGGGCGCGATCGAACTCGGTCCGATCTCCGACTGATCGCGGCTGATCAGCGCTGGGAGCGCACCAGGTTCCGCAACTGTTGCGCGTCGACCGGCGGCGAGATCAGATAGCCCTGCGCGAAGCGGCAACCGAGCTCCTCGACGACCTGCAGGTCCTCGTCCGTCTCGACGCCGACCGCGCAGGCTTCGAGCTGCCGTTCGAGGATGCCGCCGATGACGAGCTCGGCCCGGGCTCGGCCGCGTTCGCCATGGACGCCGTGCACGAGGCGCTTGTCGAGCTTGATGAGATCCACGCCGTCGGGCACGACGAGCTCGGCATCGCTCGCACCGATGAACTCGTCGATGGCGACGACGACGCCGAGGGCGCGCAGCTGGGTGACGAGGCGGACGGCGGCGCCTTTGCGGTCGAGGATCGACCGGTTGATCTCGAGGTGGAGCTGCTCGGCGGCAAGGCCGGCGGTGTTGAGCGTGCGGGCGAGCGCGAGCGGGAAGCGGCTGTCGCCGAGCTGGCGATCCGAGACGTTCACCGACAAGAACAGCGGTTCGTCGGTCTCGGGGAGCGCGAGCATGGTCTCGGCGCCGCGCTGGAGGACAGTCTCCTCGATCCGGC
>BQJV01000545.1 GCA_021604885.1 Acidimicrobiales bacterium | reverse complement strand
GTCGGGAGGCCGACAGCCCGGCGTCGGCGAGCGACGGGCCGAGGCGCTCCACCAACAGTGTCTCTCGCTCGGCATCGAACGCGAGCAGGCGGGCCGCGCCGCGGCCGTCCGCGAGTCTGAGCGCTCCGGCCTCCCCTCGGGCGAGGTCACGACGGGGAACCACCGCCTTCACGACGACGTCTCCGTGGTCTGGGCTGGTCGCAGTGACGACAAGTGATTCCGTGCCGCCCTCCAGCACCCGTCCCAGGGTGAGGTTCCACTCCACCGCGAGTTCCTCCACGAGACGGGGCGCCTCCTCGATCCATGCGGCGACGCCCTCCACCCGGGCCTTCTCCTGCACGATCGCCGGGACCTGGAGCACCCCTCGACGGTAGCGGCGGTCAGTTCGCCGGGCTGGGGATTGCGACTGCGCGCGCGATCGCTCGCGCGGTCCGCGCGAGGGTGCCCCGGAGCCGTCACACCGCGCTGGTAGCGTCGGGGCCATCGTGGCCACGAAAACGTCATCCAAGAAGACCTCGTCGAAAAAGCGTGCTCCCGCCCGGAAATCGGCGGCGAAGGGCCCTTCCGCGTCCCGCCAGGCCGTTGGTTCGGTGCTCTCCGGGCACCAGGCCGACATCTGGGGCGTCGGTGCGATCCTGCTCGGCCTGTTGACGGCGGCCAGCGTGTGGATCGGTGCGGCGGGTCCGATCGGCGAGGGCCTCGACGACGTGCTGGCGCTCGGTCTCGGTTTGCTGCGTGTGCTCGTCCCCGTCGGCCTGGTGCTCATCGGCATCGCGCTGATCCGCGGCGGCGAGGAGGATGGCGACGACACGGATGCCGAACGCCTCGCTCGTGCCGCCGTCGGTGGTGCGCTCGTGCTGGTCGCCCTCGCCGGCCTCTTCCATGTGTTGCGGGGCCGCCCGGGAATCGATGATCCTGTGGCCGAGATCGGCGCTGCCGGGGGCGTGCTCGGGATGGCGGTCGGTGGTCCGCTCCACGGCCTCACCGCGTTGATCGGCAGTGTGCTCATCCTCGGGGCGATCGCCGTCGTGGGCATCATGGTGCTCACCGCCTCGTCGGCGCGCGACGTCGGCTCCGGCGCGGGACGGATCCTGCGGCCGGTCTGGGCCGCGACATCCCGGGCGTTCGGCGGGCTCTTCGCCGATCCGAACTCGGACGTGATCGATCTCCGTGACGAACCCGCTGCGGCGCCCGCTCCCGAACCTGAAGCGACCGTCGCGCTCGAGCCCGAGCCGAAGCCGAAGAAGTCGCGCAAGAAGACGCCGGCCGAGCCCGTGCGCGAGCAGGAGCAGCAGGCGCTGCCGATGGACCCGGGCGACTGGACGCTGCCGCCGCTCTCGATGCTGGCCCGCAGCAACAAGCAGGAAGTCGACGCTGCGGAGGTCGCTGAACGGGGCCGCCTGCTTCAGGGCACCCTCGACCAGTTCGGCGTCGAGACCACCCTGCTCGAACCCGTCGTCGGCCCCACCGTCACCCGCTACGTGCTGGAGCTCGGCGAGGGCGTGAAGGTCTCCAAGCTGGAGAACCTCCGCAAGGACATCGCATACGCAATGGCGTCGCCGGACGTCCGCATCCTGGCCCCCATCCCCGGCCGACGGGCGATCGGCGTCGAGGTGCCGAACACCAGTCGCGAGATCATCACGGTCGGCGACATCCTCGCGTCGAAGGAAGCACGGCAGGCCGCCCACCCGTTGGAGGTCGCGATCGGGCGCGACATCAACGGGCGCAACCTGATGGTCAACCTCGCCACCATGCCCCACGTCCTGATCGCCGGCGCCACCGGTGCGGGCAAGTCGTCGTGTCTCAACTCGCTGCTCACGTCGATCCTCATGCGGTCGACCCCGGACCAGGTGCGCCTGATCCTCGTCGACCCGAAGCGGGTCGAGATGGGTCAGTACGACAAGGCGCCCCACCTCCTCACGGCGCCGGTCACCGATCCTCGCAAGGCCGCGAACGCGTTGGCCTGGGCGGTGCGCGAGATGGAACGGCGCTACGACCTGCTCCACAAGGTCGGGTTCCGCGACATCACGGGCTACAACAACGCGGTCGACAACAACTCGCTCGAGCCCGGTCTCGGCGAGACCGATGAGGCCGGCGAACCGCTCCAGTACCGGCGCCTCCCGTTCATCCTTGTCGTCGTCGACGAGCTCGCTGACCTCATGATGGTCGCGGCGCGTGACGTGGAGGACTCCATCGCCCGCATCGCGCAGATGGCCCGCGCCGTCGGCATCCATCTGGTCATCGCCACGCAGCGCCCGTCGGTCAACGTCATCACCGGTGTCATCAAGGCCAACGTGCCGGCGCGTCTCGCGTTCGCCGTGTCGAGCCTCACCGACTCACGGGTGATCCTCGACCAGCCCGGAGCCGAACGGCTCGTGGGCAAGGGTGATCTCCTCATGCTCGGCCCCTCGTCCTCCAGCCCGCACCGTGTGCAGGGTTGTTGGGTCGAGGAGGAGGAAGTCCGAGCGATCGTGAAGCACTGGAAGGACCAGGCGCCGGAGTTCACCGACGACCAGTCGGTGGCGACCGACGGCGACAACGCCGCGACGGTCGCGCTCGATCCCGGCTCGGTGGCGCCCCCACCGACCAACCCGGGTGGCGTGAGCAACACCCCGCCCTCGCTCGACATCACCGACGCCCCGCCGGCCATCGACGACGACGGCGACGAGCTGCTCGGGCAGGCGATGGAGCTCGTCGTGCAGACCCAGCTCGGTTCAACGTCGATGCTCCAGCGCAAGCTCCGCGTCGGCTTCGCCCGCGCCGGGCGCATCATGGAC
>BQJV01000544.1 GCA_021604885.1 Acidimicrobiales bacterium | reverse complement strand
CGCAAGTGCGCTAGCGGTGCCGCCGGCAGAGACGATGGATGCGACCGCGTCGTTCGCCAGATCGGCGTCCTGATCGAGTACACCGACGCGTGCACCTTCAGCGCCGAGACGCTCGCAGATGGCGCGTCCGATGCCCTGTCCGCCGCCCGTGACGAGAACACATTTGCCCGCAAGGCCACGCATGTTTGCCACTCCTGTCTGTTTGCAATCGGATCCGGACCGGGTCGGGCTGCACGCCCTGCGCAATGCCGAACGACGTGATGCGGTTTGCGTTCGCTCCGGATTGAACGCGACCCGGATGCAGGCTGGCCCGGGTTCAGCCAGGCCAGGACCGATCAGGTGGCATGCGACCGCCGGATGTGGCGTTCAGCGCCCGTTCAGCCCCGCTCGCGCACTCTAACACCCACGCTGCCGCACGCCCTTCGTGCGGCGACCAGTGCACGGCGGCCCGTCCGCCTCGGAGACTCGACATGGGCAGGATGATTGTTTCGGCATTGTTTGCGCTCGGACTGGGCCTGGCAGCGGCGCCAGCGAGTGCAGATCTGACCCTTCGCATTCATGGCGGTGACGGTTTCTCCCACGATCACCGCGGGCACCGACAGCACCGCGACCACCGGCGCAACCGGCCCTTCCTTTCGCCGTTCGGTCACCATCCGCGCCATCGCCACGGTCATGGGCCGCGTCACCGTCGAGGTGCCGGACATCGCGGCGGACGCTGGGTCGACGTGTGCCACACGCACCGGGGTAGTTATCATTGCCATCAGGTATTCCAGCCCTCGCGCCATCGCCATCGTGGGCACCACCATGATCGACGCCGCGGTCCGGTGATCCAATTCCGCTTCGGCGGCTGAACGAGCAGCAATGAGCCTCATGACCAAGCGCTCCGATCCCGATGGCACCGCACCCGGCGGTGCCGCGTCGACATGCTTCGGCATCGCTGGCGCCGGGTGGCGTCGCCTTGCCTGCGCCTGTGTGCTGGTCGCCTGCGTTGGGGCGGTGACGCCGCCGGCGGCAGCGCAGAGTGGTGGTGCAGGCAGTGCCGAGGAAGCCGCTCGCATCGTCAAGCGCGACACCGGTGCGCGTGTACTCGGCGTTCGGCAGATGGGTGGCCGGTATCTGGTCAAGATCATGACCGGCGATGGCGGAGTGCGTGTCGTCGCGGTTCCGGCCCGCTGAGCCGGTCTGCTGAGCCGGCCTGCTGAGCTGGCCTGCTGAGCTGGCAAGGGGATACAACCTCATGCGTGTACTGGTGGTCGAGGACGAGGACGGCATCCGCGAGGCGATGGTGGCCAGGCTGAATGCCGCGGGCTATGCCGTGGACGCCACGGCCGACGGCAAGGAGGGGCTGTACTACGCGCTCGAATATCCCGTCGATGTGGCAGTCATCGATATCGGTCTGCCGGGCATCACCGGCATCGAGCTGATCCGGGCGGCGCGTGAGCAGGGGCGGAACTTTCCGGTTCTGATTCTCACCGCACGTGGTCGATGGCAGGACAAGGTGGAGGGCCTCGAGGCCGGCGCTGACGATTATCTGGTCAAGCCGTTTCACGACGAGGAACTGCTGGCTCGCCTGCGGGCCCTGGTTCGCCGTGCCGGCGGCTGGACCCGGGACACCCTGCGAGCAGGGCCGGTGGCGCTCGATACCCGCGCCCAGTCCATTGCGGTGGCCGATGCGCCGGTCGACGTGACGGCCTACGAGTACAAGGTGCTCGAGTACCTGATGCTGCACGCCGGCGAAGTGGTGTCCAAGGCGACGCTGGGCGAACACGTCTACGGCGAGGATCTGGATCCCGACAGCAATGTTCTGGAGGTACTCATCGGGCGCCTGCGTCGCAAGATCGATCCCGACCGCTCGCTGGCACCGATCGAGACGCTTCGGGGACGGGGCTATCGCTTCGCACTGGCGCGGGAAGCCGAAAGCTGAAACGCGCGCCCGCTTCCCTCACTGCACGGCTCGTCGGCCTCACCACGCTGGCCGCGGTGGTGTCGCTCGGCCTCACCGGTGTGGCGCTGGATCAAGCCTATCGACAGGACACCGAAACGCTGACGCAGACGCGCCTGCAGGCACAGGTGGTGGCCGTGCTCGGAGCGGCGGAGATCGATGAACAGGGCCGGGTGGCTCGATTTCAGGCGCCGCCCGATCCGCGCTTTGCAACGCCTGAATCAGGCCTCTACGCGCGAGTGCGCTCCAGCGATGGCACGGTCTTGTGGCGCTCCGGGTCGTGGCTGGATGGGCAGCGTCTGCAGTTTCCGGTGCCGTCCGGCAACGGTGCTGCAGCGGAAGGCATGATTCCCGGTGTGCGCGGCGCACGGTTCTTCGTGCGCACGGTGCTGGTGCCGTGGGAAGACCTGTCCGGTGAGGCGCGCAGCTACCGGATCGAGGTGGCCGAGGACACCATGGTGTTCGACCGTGCAGTGGCCGGCTTTCGCCGTTCGCTGACCGTCTGGTTCGGAATCGCACTGCTTGCGATGGCGGTCGTGCAATCGCTGGTGCTGGCGTTTGGTCTTGCGCCGTTGCGTGCGGTGACCCGTGAACTGCGTGCCATCGAGCGCGGCGAGCGCGACCGAATCGAAGGCGACTACCCGCGTGAACTGGCGCCACTGGTGCGCGCCCTCAACGGGCTGATCGACGTGAGCGGACGACGTCTGGAGCGCTATCGCAACGGCCTTGCGGATCTTGCGCATTCGCTCAAGACACCGCTGGCCGTGATGCGCGGTGCCGGCGGCAGCGGCGAAGACGAACTGCGCCAGGCAGTGCACGAGCAGGTCGAACGCATGGACCGAG
>BQJV01000543.1 GCA_021604885.1 Acidimicrobiales bacterium | reverse complement strand
ACGGCAAGCCGATCGTTGGCTCCGATCGGGTCGGTGAGGAGCTGCGGCTCGCGTGCCGCGAGCGCGGCTGTGGCCGGGACGACGGACGGCGGACGGCCACCCTCGCTCGGCCATCCGGAGGCCACGCACAGGCCGGCGATGGCACCGGGACGTTCCTCCGCGAGGGCCTGGTCGACGCTGAACGGGGGATCCCAGACGCCGAGGCCCGTCGAGGCGTTGCCCTGCGGGTCGAGATCGATCACCAGGGCATCGAGTCCACGGGACCATGCGGTGGCCGCGAGGCCGAGGGCGACGGTGGTCTTGCCGACGCCACCCTTCTGATTGACGACCGCGAGAACTGGCACGTCGACAACGTAGCCAACACCTGGCCGTCCCGGCCATGCGACCGACGAAGCGGCGGGCCGCGACCAACCGTGCGCCGGAGGACGCATGGAGGCGGGTGATGTGGTGCACTCGTGCGAGTGACCCTGCCCCGCCACACCTCGGCCTGAACGCGCACCGGTGAACAAGCGCGTTCTCGCCGGGTTGATCCTGGCCATGGCTCTTCCGGCGCTGGACCTGATGGCGCTCGGTGCCGCCGCCCCGGAGGTCGCCGGTGACCTCGGACAGCTCGACCAGGTCGCCTGGCTCTTCGTCGGCTACCAGCTCGCGCTGGTCGTCACCGTGCCCATCTACGGCAAGCTCGGTGACCTGCGGGGCCGGCGCCTCGTCTTCCTGTTCTCGGTCTCGGTCTTCACGGCATCATCGCTGCTGGCCGGCCTGGCGTGGTCGTTCCCGGTTCTCGTCGTCGCCCGCATCGCACAAGGCGTGGGGGGTGGCGGAATCATCAGCCAGACGCACGCCGTCGTCGCCGACCTGGTTTCGCCCCGTGAGCGTGGCCGCTACTCGTGGATCACGCCGACCGTCTGGACGATTGCGTCGTTCCTCGGCCCGGTCTTCGGTGGGGCGCTGGCGGAGCACGTCGACTGGCGGTGGATCTTCCTGCTGAACCTGCCCTTCGGGGCGCTCTCGATCTGGTTCGTGCGCGGCGCGTTCCCCGCCCGCGTCAACCAGGAGCGACGTTCGTTCGACGTCGCGGGCGCCGCGATGCTCGTCGTCAGCTATGGCGGGCTCGTGTTCGCCCTGTCGGTCGGTGGCGACCTGTTCGCCTGGTCGCATCCGGCAATCGTGGCCTCTGCGCTCGTCGGCGCCGTGACGCTGGTTGCGTTCGTTCTGCAGCAATTCCGTTCGGTCGACCCGGTCATGCCGCTGCGTCTCGTTCGCGTGCCGGTCGTCCGGGCCGCCGCCGCGACGACGTTCTTCATCGGCCTCGTCAGCTTCTTCGCCCTTGCGTTCCTCCCACTGATGCTCCAGGTGGTGAACGGCGTCGGCGCGACCGAAGCCGGCCTGGCGATCCTGCCGACAACGGCGGGGATCGCGGTCTCCAGCACGATCACGGGCCGCATCGTCGTGCGGACCGGGTTGTATCGCCCGTGGCCGATCCTTGGCTCGGCGGCCTTCGCGAGTGGGTACTGGGTGCTCTCGTCGATCGGCTCGAGCCCGACCATGTGGGTCGTGTGGTGCGGCAGCGGCCTGTTGGGCATCGGCATGGGCATGGGATCACCGGTGTTCATGATGGCGATGCAGAACGCCGTGCCCCACCGCGACGTCGGCGTCGTCTCCGCCATGGCGATGTTCGCCCGGAACACGGGTCAGGTCTTCGGCGTGGCCGCGGCGGGCACGTTCTTCGTGTCGCGGCTCGGTCATCATCTCGATCGGCTGGTCACGCCGGCCCAGCTCGGCGGGATCGGGGTCGACGAGGTGCGCGGTGACGTGGACGTGATCCGCGAGCTCCCGGCGGCGGTCGAGCCGCTCGTCGCCGATGCGTATCGACTGGCCGTCACGGACGTCTTCACCGTCGGTATCTGGGGCGGCGTGCTGTCGCTGTTGGCGGCGCTGGCGATCCCACAGTTGCCCCTGCGCGAGACGATCGACGACGTGCCGGCTGAGAACTGACCGACGCTCGGTCGGGCGAACGGTCAGGCAGCCAGCGACCGGGTTGCCACGCGGACGATGTCGTCGAGCGCGTCGACGAGCTCGGGGTGGTCGCCGAACAGGGAGTCGACCCCGGCGCCGCTCCAGGGCACACAGAGCTCTTCGGGAGGCAGCCCGGCGCGGACCCATGCCGTCGCCACGCGACGGATCGCGCTGTCGACCCGTGGATCCGCCGCAGTCACGGAACGGCTTGCCATCTGCTCGAGGTCCCAGTCGTCGTCGGCGACGAGGGGGCCGCGCACGAGGTTCAGTCGATAGCGCAGGGCTTCGGCTGCGATCCTCGTGTGGTTCACCGTGGGTGCCCTCCCCGCGTCCCCTGTGGATAACTCGAGCCGGATTACTCGGCACAAATGTAGAAACACTCGCGCGACGAGCGGTGGATCCCCCGCGGAGCGCGCGATCAGGCGCGCGGACAGCAGTCCGCGGCGCAGGGCATCGGGCGCGGACCGTCCGGTCCGAGTGCGACGGCGGTCGTGCCGAAGCGACGCTCGTCGATCAGCGCTCGCCACATGTCGATGAACCTCGGGTCGGGGCCCGTCCCGGGCGCCTCGACGAGATGGAAGTCCATTCCGAGCCCCAGGGCAGTCGCTCGGGCCTCGTGGTCGAGGTCCCACGCGACCTCCACATGGTCGGAGACGAAGCCGACGGGCACGACGACTGCGTCCGTCACGCCGTCGTCGGCCAGCGCGACGAGGTGGTCGTTGACGTCCGGCTCGAGCCACGGCATCGAGGGCGGCCCGCTTCGCGACTGCCACACGAGGGTGTGACG
>BQJV01000542.1 GCA_021604885.1 Acidimicrobiales bacterium | reverse complement strand
GGCCGATCGCACGCGACATCAACGGTACGAGGGCGAACGGCTCCGGCCTGTGGGAGAACCTGGACGGTCGGGTGATGCCGATCACGGCGTTCTACGACGCGAGAGGAGAGCTCGTCCATGTTGAGAGCGGCGGGATGACCGAGTCGGGGCTCCGCGGGCGAATCGCTGCGGAGTTCGGTCTCGTCAGCTGACTCGGCGGTCCCGCTAGGTTCGACCCGGTGAGCGACCCGCAACAGATGAGCGTCCACGATGTGGTCGGCAGTGACTTCTTCGCCGAGTTGGTCGAACGGTTCTATGCCGGGGTGGAGGGCGACGAGCTCCTCCGGCCGATGTACCCCGCCGACCTCGCCGGCGCGAAGGCGCGACTGGCGATGTTCCTCGTCCAGTACTGGGGCGGGCCCGGCACCTACAGCGAGCATCGGGGGCACCCTCGATTGCGGATGCGTCATGCGCCGTTCGCCGTGGACGCCGCGGCCCGAGATGCGTGGTTGCGACACATGCTCGGGGCGCTGCGGGAAACCGCGGAATCACGCGAAACGCCCGCGATCGTGGTCGAAGCGGTGCGCGACTATTTCGTCCGTTCGGCCGATTTCCTCCGGAACACCGAAGACAGCTGACCGCGCTGGGCGTGTGATTTGCCACGCTGTGTCGACAATTCCACCCACTTGCCCGAAATTTCAGTCGTTTCAGGGGGTGCGCGACCCATGAAATGCTTGACTCGCGGCCGGATTTCGACTGGCGTGTTATTTACAAGCCCGCGAAAGCCGTGGATTTCAACTTGAGTACTGGAGTACCAACATGAACAAGGGTGAACTCGTCGCCGCAATGGCCGACAGCGCTGGCGTGAGCCAGAAGGACGCCGGGGCTTGCCTCGACGCTCTGTTCGAGACCATCGCCGCGCAGGTCAGCGCCGGCAATGAAGTCGCGATCACTGGCTGGCTCAAGGCCGAACGCGCCAACACATCGGCCCGCACCGGCCGCAACCCGCAGACGGGCGAGGCGATCCACGTCCCGGCCGGCACGCGGACCAAGCTGTCCGTCGGCTCGAAGCTGAAGGCCGCGGGCAAGAGCTGATCTCGCTTCGGCGAGGAATCTCTCTGATCGGGGGTGGCCGCGGCCACCCCCGATTCGCGTTTTGGCTAGGTTGCCGCCATGTCGCTGCCGAACCCTGCCGATGTTCTCCCGCACCGTGACCCGTTCCTCTTCGTGGACGAGGTCACCGCGATCACGCCCGGCGAGTCCGCCTCGGGGATCTGGCGCCTGACGGGCGACGAGGCGTTCTTCGCCGGCCACTTCCCGGGGCGCCCGACGCTGCCGGGCGTGTTGCAGTGCGAGGCGATCGCCCAGGTCGGCGCCTTCGCCGTCCTCACGGACGAACGCTACGCCGGCAAGCTGCCGCTCTTCGGCGGCCTCGACAAGGCCCGCTTCCGCCGTCAGGTCGTGCCCGGCGACACGCTGGAAATCTCCGTCACGATGACCCGCCTGTCCGCCCGCGCCGGCAAGGGCGAAGGCCGCGCCACCGTCAACGGCGAACTCGCCACCAGCTGCGACCTCATGTTCGTCATCGTCGACGCCACCTGACCCCAACCCCGGGGCGGGCTTCTTAACCGAGTTGTGGTCGTCTCACGACCACAACTCAACGCGGATCGGCGGGGAGTTCCGGCGCCGTCGGATCCGCGTCGAGAAATGGTCGTCTGGCGACCACAACTTGGTTAAGAAGCCCCAAGGTGGGTCAGGCGGGGGCGAGGACCAGGGTGCCGTTGTGGCCGCCGAAGCCGAAGCTGTTGGACAGGCTCGGGCCGGGGGTCCAGGGGCGGGGGTCGCCGGTGACAATGTCGATCTCGGGCATGTCGGGATCGATGGTCTCGTGACCGGCGGTCGGGGGGATCACGCCGTTCTGCATCGCCAGCAGGATGGCGACGGCTTCGAGGGCGCCGGCACCGCCGAGGGCATGACCCGTCACGCCCTTCGTGGAGGTGATGGCCGGCCCCGGTGTGCCGAACACCTTGGCGACAGCGGCCGCCTCGGCGGCGTCGTTCTTGTCCGTCGAGGTGCCGTGGGCGTTGATGTGGACGATGTCGCCCGCCGTGATCCCGGCGTCCTCCATCGCGAGCCGCATGCAGTTGATCGCGCCGGTGCCGCCGGGCGCAGGTGCGGTGATGTGGTGCGCGTCCGCAGTGGACGCGGAACCGAGCACCTCGCCGAGGATGTTTGCGCCGCGAGCGGCGGCCCGGTCCCACTCCTCCAGGACGAGGATGCCGGCGCCCTCGGCCATGACGAAACCGTCACGGTCGACGTCGAACGGCCGGCTCACGCCGGAGTTCGACAGCGCCGTCATGTTGGCGAATCCGGCGACCGCGGTCTCGGTGAACGGCGCCTCGCTGCCGCCGGCGATCACGGCGTCGCAGCGACCGTCGGCGATCATGCGGGCAGCGTTGCCGATCGCGTGGGTGCCGGCTGCGCAGGCGGTCACCGTGTTCTCACACGGGCCCTGCCAGCCGTACTTCATCGAGATCGCCGCCGCGGCCGCATTCGCCATCATCATCGGCACGAGGAACGGCGAGACTCGGCGCTCGCCCTTGTCGATGCGCACCGTGATCTGACCCTCGAGGGTCTGGATGCCGCCGACGCCGGTGCCGACGAACGTGCCCCGGCGAGCGGGGTCGGCGTCGAGCTCGCCGGCCTGTTCGAGCGCTTCCATTGCTGCCACGAGCGCGAACTGGGTGAAGCGGTCGCTGCGGCGGGCCTCCTTGGGATTGTCGAACGCCGGGGCCGGGTCGAAGACCTCGAGCGTGCGCGGCCCCACGG
>BQJV01000541.1 GCA_021604885.1 Acidimicrobiales bacterium | reverse complement strand
CGAGGACGACGAGGAGCCGCCGGCCCCTGCCCGCCCGGCCCCCACACCGGTCGGGGCGAGGCCGGTCGAATCGGCTTCGACCACCCAGGCGCTGCCGATCACCCCCGCGCCCCAGCCCGAACCCCTCCGGTACGAACCGCCGGCTCGCCGAGTGTCCGGCGGCGTCGTCGCCGTGGTGATCCTGACCGCGCTGATCGCCGCGTTGGGCATCGGCTTGCTGGTTTTTCGCACCGATGACGACCCGACGGTGACGAACGACGGCGATCCGACGGCCACCACCGAACCGGCCGCGACAACGACCGCTGCGCCCGCGACGACCACCACCGAGGCCCCGACGTCGACGGTCGACGACGGAAGCTCGACCACCACCGAGCCGGCGACGACCACGGAACCGCCGACGACCACCGAACCGCCCACCACCACGACGACGCCGGTCCCGGTCGGTTCTCCGGGCCTCGTCACTCTGGTCGAGACCGGGTTGAAGCTCGATGGTGGGGAGGTCGTTCTCTTCGACCAGTCGGCGGACAGCGTGATCGCCGCCGTGTCCGCCGAGCTCGGTGACCCCGACACCGACGGGGGTTACGAGGAGTTCGATTTCTGCCGTGGCGACCGCAGCCGTTTCGTCTCGTGGGGTCAGCTCGAGCTGGTGTTCACCGAGGAGGAACTCGGCACCGAGGACGGCCGGTTCACCCAGTGGTACGCGTCCGGACACGACGAGCCGGAGGGGCTTGTGACCTTCAGCGGGATCGGGGTGACGGCGACCGTCGGCTTCCTGGAGGTCACGCTCGGCAGCTCACTGCAGCTCGTCGAGGCGATCCCCGGCGACCCGACGGGCCTGTTCGCCGCGACGAACCCCGGGTCGGGAGCGTTGCTGAACGGCACAACGAGCTCCCGGGACCCGGAGGGCACGGTCATCAGTCTGTGGGCGGGCGACAGCTGCACCCGCATCTTCACCTGAGGTGAAGCGGGGGTCAGACCCCAGTTGAAGCGCGGGGGTCAGCCGGCGGTGCGCTGCTTGATGATGTTGAGGGCGCTGCCGGCCTTGAACCACTCGATCTGATCCTCGCTGAACGTGTGGTTCGTGAGGAACGAGATCGTCTCGCCGGACGGCTTCGTGACCTCGACGGTGACCGGCTCGCCGGGAGCGAGATCGGCGAGGCCGCGCACGGCGATGCGGTCGTCCTCGTCGATGCGGTCGTAGTCGGCCGGGTCGGCGAAGGTCAGCGGCACCATGCCCTGCTTCTTCAGGTTCGTCTCGTGGATGCGGGCGAACGAGCGGGCGATTGCCACGACGCCCTTGCGGAACCGGGGCTCCATCGCCGCGTGCTCACGGCTCGACCCTTCGCCCATGTTCTCGTCGCCGATGACGACCCACGGCACGCCGGCCTCGTGGTAGTCCTTTGCAAGCTCCGGGAAGAGCTTGATGGACCCGTCGAGCTGGGACTTGCCGTAGCCGACCTCGTACTCGGAGCCGTCGGCCTGGCGGAAGGCGTTCACCGCGCCGAGGTAGAGGTTGCCGGAGATGTTCTCGAGATGGCCGCGGTACTTGAGCCATGGGCCGGCCATCGAGATGTGGTCCGTCGTGAACTTGCCCTGGGCCTTCACGAGCACGGGCAGGTCCTCGTAGTCCTTGCCGTCCCACGGCAGGAACGCGGTGAGCAGCTGGAGCCGGTCGGACGTCAGGGCGACCTTCACGTCGACGTGGGAGCCATCGGCAGGCGGTGCGACGAAGGTGTCCTCGCCCGGGTCGAAGCCGGCTTCGGGGAGCTCGAGGCCGATCGGTGTGCTGAGCGCGACTTCCTCACCGGCGTCGTTGGTGATCGTGTCGTTGATCGGGTCGAAGTCGAGGGTGCCGGCGAGCGCCAGCGCGATGACCGTCTCGGGCGAGGTGACGAAGGCGAGGGTCTCGGGATCGCCGTCATTGCGCTTCGGGAAGTTGCGGTTGTAGGAGGTGACGATCACGTTGGGCGTGCCCGGCACATGCTCGTCCTCCTCCGAGCGGTCCCACTGGCCGATGCACGGGCCACAGGCGTTCGCGAGCACGACCGCCCCGAGCGCCTCGAAATCCTGGAGCAGACCGTCACGCACGATGGTGGCGCGCACCTGTTCGGAACCGGGGGTGACGAGCAGACGGGTCTTCGCCTTCAAGCCCCTCGCCGCCGCTTCACGGGCGATGGACGCGGCACGGGTGATGTCCTCGTAGGAGCTGTTGGTGCAGCTGCCGATCAGCGCGGCGCTGACCTCGAGCGGCCAGCCGTTTGCGCGGGCCTCGTCGCCCAGTGCCGCGACCTCGCGGGCGAGGTCCGGCGTGTGGGGGCCGTTGATGTGCGGCGTGAGCGTGTCGAGGTCGATCTCGATGACCTGGTCGTAGAAGTCGCCCGGGTTCGCGAGCACCTCATCGTCGGCACGGAGATGGTGGGCGACCGCGTTCGCCGCATCGGCCACGGCCTCGCGGCCGGTGCTCTTGAGGTAGCGGGCGACGGCGTCGTCGTAGGCGAACACCGAGGTGGTCGCGCCGATCTCGGCACCCATGTTGCAGATCGTGGCCTTGCCGGTGCAGCTGAGGCTCTCGGCGCCGGGGCCGAAGTACTCGACGATGGCGCCGGTGCCGCCCTTCACGGTGAGGATCTCGGCGACCTTGAGGATGACGTCCTTCGCGGCGGTCCAGCCGTTGAGGGAGCCGGTGAGCTTGACGCCGATGAGCTTCGGCCACTTCACGTTCCACGGGAAGCCGGTCATCACGTCCACCGCGTCGGCGCCGCCGACGCCCACGGCGATCATGCCGATGCCGCCGCCGTTCGGGGTGTGGCT
>BQJV01000540.1 GCA_021604885.1 Acidimicrobiales bacterium | reverse complement strand
TTCGAAGGATGGCTCCGCGAGCAGCTCGAGGACCGGCCGGACCTGATCGACAAGGTGGTCCCGCCCTACCCGGCCACCGGCAAGCGCACTCTCCAGGACAACGGGTCGTGGCTCGCCTGCCTGAAACGGGACGATGTCACGCTCGAGCGCACCGGCATCGAGCGGATCGAGCCGACGGGTGTGCGCACCACCGACGGTGTGCTCCACGAGGTCGACATCATCGTCTACGCGACCGGGTTCCATCACAACCGCTTCCTGTGGCCGATGGACATCCGCGGCCGCGGCGGCAAGACCCTCGCGGAACACTGGGGCGACGAACCGACCGCGTACCTCGGGATCACGGTGCCGGAGTTCCCCAATCTCTTCTGCATGTACGGGCCGGGGACGAACCTCGCTCATGGCGGCAGCCTGATCTTCCACTCCGAGTGCCAGATCACCTACATCATGGGGTGCATCGGCGAGCTGCTCAGCGGCGACCACCTCCTGATGGAGCCGAAGCAGGACGTGCACGACGCGTTCGAGGCCCGCCGCAATGACGAGATCCACCAGATGGTCTGGTCGCACTGGTCGATCCAGCACACCCACTTCCGCAATCCGAACGGGCAGATCTTCACCCTCTCCCCGTGGCCGATCCACAACTACCAGCAGTGGACGAAGCGCCCGGATCCGGACGACTACATGTTCGCGTAGCGCTCGTTCGCGGTGCGACTCGCTGCGGTCCCGCTCGGATAGAGCGCCGCGACCACCACCGCCGCGGCAAGGAAGCTGCCGACGACCCAGCGGTAGCCGTTCTGGAACCCGACCAGGTCGAGGTCGGCCGCGAGGGTCACGACCACCGAGATGCCGATGGCGTAGCCGACCTGCTGGAGCGTGCGAATCGTGGCGTTCGCGCTGGCGAACTGCTGGGGCTCGATCTCCGACATCGCCGCACTCTGCATGCCCGCGATCGTCGCCCCGACGCCGAGTCCCAACGCGAGGTTGGCCGGTAGGAACACGGCGACGAACTCCTGCTCCACGGTGGACTGCGTGAGCAACCAGACGTAGGACGCCCCGCACAGCAACGAGCCGGAGGAGACGACCCAGCGGTGGCCGATGCGGTCGGCGAGGCTGCCGAGCGGCGCGGACGAGAGCGCGCCGACGATCGGCCCCGGCGTGAGCGCGAAGCCCGTCGCGAGCACGCTCATGCCCCAGAGTCGCTGCAGCATGAAGCTGTTGAGGAGGAAGCCGGCGGTGAACCCGAGCGAGTAGAACCAGAACGCCGCCGTGGCGACGGAGAACGAGCGCTTCCGGAACAGGGTGAGATCGAGCAGCGGTGCGGGATGGCGGGCGGAGCGCACCACGACCACGGGGATCAACGCGAGGCCGAGGACGATCATCCCGAGGACGCTCGGATCCGTCCACCCGACGCTCTCGGATCGGACGATGCCCCACATCATGATCGCGACACCGGCCACCCCGACCGGCACACCGATCACGTCGAGCGATCCGTGCGCCGTCTCGTCGCGGCTCTCGCGCACCAGCCGCGAAGCGGCGATGACGACGAGCACCCCGAGCGGCACGTTGATCAGGAAGATGAGACGCCAGTCGGATGCCTCGATGAGCAGAGCGCCGACGGAGGGCCCGAACGCCGCGCCGAGCGCCCCCATCGCGCCCCAGAGACCGATGGCGACGCCCCGCTTGGCCAGCGGGAACAACGGCAGCACCATTGCGAGCGACGCAGGGGTGAGCAGGGCACCGCCGACGGCCTGGACCACTCGTGCGGCGATGAGGAACTCGACACTGGGGGCGAGCCCGCACAGTGCCGATCCGCCGATGAAACCGACCACGCCGACCATGAACATGGCCCGCCGACCGCGTCGGTCAGCCAATCGACCGGCCAGCAGCATGAGGGAGGCGAGCGCCACGTTGTAGCCGGAGACGACCCACGAGAGCGCGGTGGTCGAGGCATCGAAATCGGCGGCGATGCTCGGCAGCGCGACATTCACCACCGAGACGTCGATGACCACGAGAAACGCCGCCGATGTGGCCACGGCGAGCGACAGCCAGGCCTCCCGCGTGACCACGTTGGGTGGTGAGTCGGCGGTTTCGTTCATGGCGAGGCGACGGTAGCCGATGAAAAAGACATGACTGCGACTGTCGTCAACCCCACTCCGCTGCTCGACGGGCCGCGCCGAAGCATCTTCGCCGGCCTCGTCATGCTCGTGCTGATGCTGATCACGATCGACGGTCTGCTGACCTGGCTGGGGGCGACCGACGCCGACGAGGCCATCGACGCCTTCGTCGTCCGCCACGAGGAGACCTACCCGACGGGCCTCGGCGACACCGGGAACATCCTGCTCTCCACCGACCGGCCGGTGCTGGCCGCGGCCACGGACGGGGACCGACTCGACACCGATCTCGTCCGCAACAAGTCGTACCTCGCGATCATCGGACTCATCGCGGCCGTCGCCCTGACGATCGCCGCAGGACCCGGGTCGTCGCGCAACATCCTGGCCTGGATGATCGTGATCTCGGCCGCCTCGTTCTTCGTCCCCCTCATCTTCTACTCCGACACCATCGAGATCGTTACCAACGCACACGCCAGCTGATCTCGGCGCATGCGCGCGGTACTCTCGGCGCATGCGCGCAGGGACGAAGCGCGCCCTGATCCGGGCGGGCATGTTGATCCTCCTCGTCCTGTCCATCGACGGGGCGATCACCTGGTACGCGACCGATCAGGCCGCGGCGACCGTGGAGGAGATCCAGCTCCGTGACGGTCTGGTGGCCACCGACGACACCACACTCGGGATGATGCACCGCACCGAACTCGAGC
>BQJV01000539.1 GCA_021604885.1 Acidimicrobiales bacterium | reverse complement strand
CGCACGATCGGCGCCGAGCGGGGTCGGGTCCTCGCCGCGCAACGCCGCGACGACCTTCGGCAGCGCGCCCTTGAAACGTTCGACGATCTCGTCGAACGGCACCTCGGCCAGCTCGAAGTCCACAGGGAGCGCGCCGGCCGCGAATCCCGCACCCACCCGGCCCGGGTACGCGACGTCGAGCCACGCCAGATCCTCGGCCATCAGCGCGTACGGCTTCATGGGAAGGAGCAACGGGCACGGTGCGGCCCAGCCGGTCGGCATCGAATCGAGCAGGAAGCCGGCGAGCTGGATCGGATTCGGCAGATAGCCCGGGAAGTCGGCGTGGTGCTCGCTGACCATGACGCCGTCGTACCCCGCCGCCACCGCGCGAGCGGCCTGCCCGCGGATCAGCTCGATCTGCGCCACCGCATCGGTGTCGTGCGGGTACAGCCGCAGCGAGACCGAGCCCGGCGCCAGCGGTGTCGATGCACCAGAGATGTTGCGGGTGTCAGACACCAGATGTTGCGGTTAGAGGCGCTCGATGATGGTGACGTTGGCTTGGCCGCCGCCCTCACACATCGTCTGGAGGCCGTAGCGCCCACCGGTGCGCTCGAGTTCGTGGAGCAGGGTCGTCATCAGCTTGGCGCCGGTGGCGCCGAGCGGATGACCGAGGGCGATGGCGCCGCCGTTGACGTTGACCTTCTCGTGGGGAATGCCGTGTTCCTTCATCCAGGCCAGCGGCACCGGGGCGAAGGCCTCGTTGCATTCGAAGAGATCGATGTCGTCCACCGACATGCCCGTCTTCTCGAACGCATAGGCCGTGGCCGGAATCGGACCGGACAGCATGTAGATCGGGTCGTCACCTCGCACGGACATGTGGTGGATGCGCGCCCGCGGGGTCAGCCCGTGGTCCGCCATCGCCTGCTCGGAGGCGATGAGCAGGGCGGCCGACGCATCGCTGATCTGGCTGGCGCAGGCCGCCGTGAGACGACCGCCCTCGACCAGCGTGGGCAGCTGCTGCATCTTCTCGAGTGAGCCGCCCCGGCGAGGGCCCTCGTCCATGGTGCACTCCCCGACCGGCACGATCTCGGCGTCGAAGCGGCCCTCGTCGATGGCCCGGATCGCCCGCTCGTGGCTCTCGAAGGCGAAGCGCTCGCAGTCGTCGCGGCTGGTGTCCCACTTCTCGGCGATCATCTCGGCGCCGCGGAACTGCGACACCTCCTGGGTGCCGTAGCGGTCCACCCATCCGGTCGACCCGGAGAACGGATCCTCGAATCCCAGATCACCGGCGAGCGTCATCGCGGAGCTGATGGGGATCTGCGACATCTGCTGGATGCCACCGGCGACCACCAGATCCTGCACGCCGGCCATCACGCCCATCGCCGCGAACGAGATCGCCTGCTGACCGGAGCCGCACTGGCGATCGACCGTCGTGCCGGGCACCGCCTCGGGCATGCCCGCAGCGAGCCAACAGGTGCGGGCGATGTCGCCGGCCTGACCGCCGACCGAGTCGACGTTGCCGAAGACGACGTCCTCGACGGCGTTCGGGTCGATGCCCGTGCGATCGATCAGCGCTCTGATCGCGGCGGCGCCGAGATCGGCGGGATGGAGATGGGCGAGCCCGCCGCCACGCTTGCCCGTGGGCGTGCGGACGGCATCGACGATGTAGGCGGTGTTCGCGGAACTCATGTATCTGATTGTGCCCTACTTGCGGTCGGGAGGAGCACACGAGCGAATCGCGGCACGGCGTCTCGCCTCCATCCGTGCAAGTCTCTCGCCATGGAACGCATGTGGCGATCGCTCGGCCTGAACCTCGGCAAGTACTGGTATCTCGTGCTCGGGGCGGTGGTGGTGATCACCGGCGTGCTCTCCATCGGAGCGGGGAAGATCGAGTTCGCCACGGGCCAGGACAGCTACCTGAACCGCGACAGCCAGGAGGCGCTGGACAACGTCGAGTTCCAGAAGCAGTTCGGCGGCGAGGCCGTCATCCTCTTGTTCACGGCGGACGACGACGCGATCGTCCCGGACCTCTTCTCGGACGCCAATCGAGCAGAACTCGCGCGCATCGAGGCGGAACTGCGGGAGATCGAGGAGGTCAGCTCGGTCATCACCCCGCTCACCTCCGTCACCTTCAGCAGCCGCATCATCGACGAAGGCGTCGGCACGGCCGGCCTGCGCCACGCGCTCGAGGACGATCCCGATCCGGACTCCCAGGCGCTGCGCACGGAGGACCTGTCCACCACCCTGTTCCGGCTCGGCGCGGCCGGCGACGCGGATCTCGGCAACCGCGACTGGGTCGAGTTCCTGCTCTACGACAACACCGACTTCGTGCGCGACGGCACGGACGTCACCGGCCCGGCCGTCGAGGACCGCACGCTGCGGGCGAGCCTCCGGTCGACCTTCCCGGACCAGCAGACCGCGGTCGGCGGCGTGATCATCGAGGGCAACGCCGACCTGGACACGCTCTCGTCCGCCACCGAGCAGGTGCTGGCGATCATGCAGACCGCCGAGCTGGAGGGGTGGAGCGCGATCACGACCGGCTCTCCCGTCTTCCTCAAGGACATCAACGACTACCTCCAGGGCGGCATGCTCACCCTCGGCGCCGCGGCGTTCGCGCTCATGGCCGTCGTTCTCCTCGTCGCCTTCCCGGTTCGCTGGCGGTTGCTCCCCCTGCTCGCCGTGTTGATCGCCGTGGTGTGGACGTTCTCGATCCTCGGCTTCGCCGGGATCGACCTCTCGCTCGTCACGATCTCTGGCCTCCCGATCCTCATCGGCCTCGGCGTGGACTTCGCGATCCAGGTGCACAATCGCGTCGAGGAGGAGGTTGTGCTCGATCGCG
>BQJV01000538.1 GCA_021604885.1 Acidimicrobiales bacterium | reverse complement strand
CGATCCCGTCGAAGTGGTACGAACCAGCATCGTCGGTCGCGGTTCCGGCCACGACGGCGCCATCGAGGTCGAGGAGGTCGACGTCGACCCCGCTCACGCCGAGTTCGCCGGTGTCCTGTACGCCGTCGCCATCGACGTCGTGCCAGATGCGACCGCCGATTGCCGCAGGCTCGACCACTCGGACTGGCCCCGGATCGTTCGCGCCGCGGGCCGCGAGCGCGACCGTGGCGGTGTCCTGCTTGGACACGTCGGACAGGCCGGTCCGGGTGCCGTCGGATTCGACGGGCGTGCCGAGCACGGTCACCGTGTTCGTCAGCGTGCCGAGCGGCTCGCCGTCGTCATCGCGATCGGCGCCTGCCGGGTCCACGTCGGTGATGCATCGGAACCGCCATGTCTCGCCCTCGATGTCGAGGATCCCGTCCGCATCGAGGTCGCCGACGTTGTACGGCGACCCCGCCGTCGTATGGAAGGCGGCATCGACGATCGTGTCGCAGGCGTCGTCGACGAAGCGGGCCTCGCTCCCGAATAGGAGGTCGATGTCCCCCGCGTTCGACACCTCGTAGGTGTACGTCACCTCGACGCGTCCGTCGTCCGACACGCCGGTCACAGTCGCCGAGTCGATGTCGATGTCGATGGCCGGCGTGGGGATCCGCACCTCGGCGTCGTCCGTGTCCTCGATCGTGGTGACCCGGCCGAAGCCCGGCCCGTAGGGCGCTTGCCAGCCACCCGACGCGCGGGCGACGTTGACCTGGCCGCCGGCGCCCTCGGGTGGATCGGATCGGCATGTCCAACGTCTTGTCTCGCCCTCGGCGAGATCGAACGGACCCCCGGCGCACGTCGGTTCGACGGCGGCCTCGACGATGACATCGGTCAGCGCGCCCGGACCCTCGTTCGTGACGACCACCGCGTACTCGATCGGTGTACCCGCCTGGTACCAGGCGACACCTTCGCCGTCGATGCCGGCGACGGACACGTCGATGGTCAGCACGGGGGCTTCGGGGATCGCGGAGAAGCCGGCGTCGAGGGAGTGATCGCTCTCCCCGGCGGCGTGCGGCGCGATCGTGATCGCTGCGGCGTCGTCCATGTCGCTGTCGAGGCGTCCGTCCCCCACCTGCCGGGCGGTCACCTCGAGGTCAGCGGGGGTGATGCCCAGCGGGAGCCCGGTCGACGTCGACGCGTCGAAACGCACGGTGTACGCCGTCTCGGGTTCGATCGTGAACTGCCAGCCACCGGCGTCGGTGCCGGCGCCGTTGGACACCGTCGTCTCGACGAGTCCGCTGTCCGCGTCGAGCAACTCGACGGTGACGCCGTTGATGCCGGGCTCGTCGGCGTCCTGCGCGCCGTTGCCGTTCATGTCGAGCCAGACCCGGTTGCCGATGACGAGCGGCGCCTCGGGGCCCGGCTCGGCGAGGCCGAGCGAGACATCGGTGGCGTTCGCGTCGGCGAACTGGACGGAGGTCCCGTTGTCCGGCCCGATGGGTGTTTCTCGGAGATGAGCCGGCCACCCGGCGAACTCCACGCGGTACGGGCCGGCACCCAGCGGATTATCGGCGGCCAGGGCCAGATCGAGGGAGTAGCTGCCGTCGGCGGCCGTCGCGACCGGGGCGGTGCGGTTGCCGCCGGCATCGATCGCCACGACCTCGACACCGGCAACACCCGAATCAGCACCGTCGACCAGATGGACCGCGCCGCTGACCGAGCCGGACGCGGCCGCGGCGAGCTGCAGCCCCGCGGCGACCCCGAGACCCGAGGCGAGAAGGGCGACGACGGTGATGCCGCTGGCGGCACGACGCTGGATCGGCGTGTGATCGGGCGCGCCGGCGGCGCGTTTGACGGCCACGGTGGCGGTCAGAAGCTCGCCGACTCGTGGCGCCCGAGGGCAACGAGTCGACGATCGATGGTCAGGAACTCGACGACGGGGTCGAGCGGGGCATCGGTCGGATCGTCGAACGTCAGCCCGAGTCGCGTCCCGCCATCGGCATCCGCCGTGCGGTGGGCCACGTGGACGAGTGCGGAGACGTTCTTCCACGCGCCATCGGCGTCGGGGATGCGGAAGGACACGGTCGTGACCTCCCCGACCTCGAGCGTCTCCTCGATCGGTGCGGCCACGACGACGCCGGCGCCACCCGTCGACAGGTCCACCAGCTGACCGTCGTGCTCCTCGAGCCGACACGTCACGAGCCCGAGACGGACCCGGTGTCCGGCCCGACGTTGACGGCGGGCCATCGCGTCGAGGAGGACTTCCATGGCCACGCCGAGGAAGCCCGCGGTGAGGATGAGCGCCACCGCAGCCACGGATCCGGGCAACCGATCCGCCCAGTCACGCCACATGGAGAGCGCGGCGACGACGACGGCGACGTCGAGAGCGACGACCGCGACGACGATCGCCGAGAGCCCGGCGCGGTTCGCTTCGGCTCGGACGCGGCCGAACGGTGCGAGGTCCACACCCAGCGAGCGGAGATCGCTGCGGAGGATCGAGAAGGGTCCCAGCCGGCCGCGACCGATGAGGAGATGGCTGTTCCAGCGGAGCAGGTAGCTCGGGGCGGCGAGCACGATCACGTCGAGCAGCGCCGCATCCATGGGGATCTGGGCGAAGCCGAGCACACAGACGCCCGCGGCGACCAGCAACACCCGCTGGAGAGCGGCGAGCGGCGCGGTGAGGGCGATCAGGTGTGCGCTTCGCGTCACGCGGTCGACACCGCGGAGGCTCGCGGGCGTCAGTGCCCGAATGGCCTGGCGAGCTCGCTGGTGGCGTCGCACGAGACTCTCGCCGAGCCCGTGGGGCCCCCGCACCCGGGCGAGCGTCAGGGGCAGATGGGT
>BQJV01000537.1 GCA_021604885.1 Acidimicrobiales bacterium | reverse complement strand
CACGGAACCGTCTCGCCGCTTCGGTACGCGACGCGTACCTCGGCGGCGATGTCGACGGACCGCGATCGTTCATGGCGTCCGCGTGGGCCGTTCGGGGCGTCGTCGAGTAGCCGTCAGCGCAGTCCGCTCGATCAGCGCTCGAGCAACATCGCGTCGCCGGTGAAACACTTCTCCCATGGGAGTTCTTCGCTTCATCGTTCGCCTGTTTCGCCAGGCCCCTGACAAACGACAACTGATTCGCTCCTTGGCCCTCGGCGGAAAGGGCGGCAACCGAACGGTCAACTCGACTGGCGGGACCGAACTCGCGGTCCGACAATCGGGCGAAGGAACGCCGCTCGTACTCGTCCACGGATCACTCGACGGCATTGGCGCCTTCTCGCTCGTCGAGTTGCAGCTCGCGAACGACTACAGCGTGTGGGTGTACGACCGCCGCGGCCGGGGAGCGAGCGGCGATGACTCCGAGTATTCGCTCGATCTCGAAGTGGAGGATCTCCGCGCGGTCGTCGCCGCAACTGGCGAACCTCCGCACGTCGTCGCTCACTCCTTCGGGGCGGTCGTCGCGCTACGGGGCAGTTTGGACGGTGTCCCGATGAGATCGCTCACGGTCTATGAACCACCCATCAACGGCGACACGATTGAAGCGCAGCCGCTGGCCGATCTCCAGGTGGCCATCGAGGAAGGTCGAGTCGATGATGCCGTTCGCACCATGGGGATTGGCATCGCCGGCATCACAGGCGAAGAGGTGGCGACCGCCATGAAGGTTCCGCCAGTCAGGAAGAGCTTGCGCGACGGGGTTCGCGTGGCGGGTCGCGAGATCGATGCGGTTCGGGAGTGTGACTGGTCGACGCTGCCGGTAGCCGATGTGCCGATGCTCATCCTTCGTGGCGAACGCTCACGCGCCCCGATCTATCCGCGCCACGAACAGACGGCGATGATCGCGCCGGGTGCCGAAGTCGCGGTGCTCGCCGATCAAGGTCATCTCGCTCATGTGTTCGCCCCGGCAGCATTCGGAGCGACGGTGAAGGAGTTCCTCGACAGGCACTGACAGAGGCCTTCTGTCCTGCGAGACGACACAGGAGGCTGCCCTACCGTGGGCGCTACGGGTGCGAGGCGGCCCCGAACAGCATTGCGTCGCCGGCGTTGAGTCTTGGTAGCGGTCGAGCGGCAGCGCCGAGCTATTGCTCATCTGTCGAGAACCTCGCTCGCCCGACGGGCGACCGTCCTACGGCCCAGACGTAGATCACGAAGAGCGCCGCTGCCGGCGCGGCGTGAGCCAGAAGGTGGAATCTCGTGTGCCAGTTGAGCTCGGAACCGAATCGCTCACACAGTGGTTGCGAGCCGATACGACTGCGTCCATCCCACCATCCGTTGACACACGGATCAACCGCGTGCGCAATGACGAAGTAGCCGATCGCGACCACCCACGCCCCGACGCCCACGAGCACCGCAACTCCGATCCAGCCGTCCGCCGGCCTCACGAGTCGTGCGGCGATGACCGCTGCGGGAAGGCCGAGCACCAACGCAATGACGGTGAGGAGCAGCGAGGGCAACCCGAACAGTCCGCCCGCGCCGGAGCCGAGATCAGTGAGCCCTCGACCGACCAGCGCGGCGGCCGCGCCACCCGCGACACTCACGACGATGATGATCCCGAGGAGCCACGTCATCATTCGAAGGGTTCTCGGCGTTCCGACATCTCTGCGTTCCATCTACTTCTACAGACGAATGACCGGGTCGGCCGGGTGACAACCTCGCGTCATCAGCCGAACCGCCCGCCGCGGCCACGTTCAAGAAGCATTGCGTCGCCGATGATTGGTTTCTGTATCGGTCGCACCAGATCTCGCCCGCTCCGTGTCGCCGGATATGCGTGGCTTGGACAGCGGTTCGATCCGCGAACACGCAGCGGAGCGCTCGGGCTGAACTGCGGCGCGACCGCTTTTCTCGTCGACGTGACTATGCGGCGGCATTGTCGAGCACGTCGATCACGGCGGGTCTGAGGCACGACCCATTGAGACCGCACCGGTCATGGCGGGTGGCGGGTTAGTTAGCGAGCAGTCGAACCTCGGCTACTGAGTCGTAGAGACTTACCCGAAACGTCGATGCGTCGAGCCACACAGCAGTTGTGGACATCGCCACCGGCATGACAATGGATAGCTCACGCCACCCATCGCCGCCCGCTACAGCCCCAACCTCCGCGACCAACAAGGTGTGCTCTCCATCCCCTGTCCTCGCGGTACGAAACACAAGAGCGCCATCTGGCGACAGCACTCCCCCGAGGAAGAAGCGGTCGTCAGGCGCGACCGGAGGCAGGGCTACTCGGGTCGCGGCCAAGGCGTCGAGCACGACCATCTCGGAACCAGCGATGACAACGGATGCGAGCGCGACCTGCCCGGTCGAGTCGACGCTGTGGAACTCGTAGCGGTCCTCGACCGGGAAAGTCGTGGCAAACCCTGTGTCGTGCAGCGCGGTCACCTCGCCCGCTGCGGCGTACCAAAGCCACTCGCCGGCGACAACAGCGTCGAAGGGGCCTCCCACCTCGCCGATGCGCTCAGTGCTGCCGTCGATCAGATCAACGCGCGCCAGGAACCCCTCGACCCGGGCAACGATCGAGTCACTCGTAGCCCACGCGAGGAACTGATGGTCCTCGAGCACAACGCCGTCGTCGACGGCCCCATCCTCAGCGACCGAGTGCAACACCAACGGCCCAGGGACCAAGTGTTCGTCGAGGATCAACCTCGACGAATCCGGCGACCAGTACACGCGAGCAGGGACTTCATGGGAGCTCCCGCCACACATCCTGGCCTGGCTGTCGAGGTTCTGAAC
>BQJV01000536.1 GCA_021604885.1 Acidimicrobiales bacterium | reverse complement strand
TGGGCGGCACCGACAAGGCTCGCCGCCGGCCCCGAGAGGATCGTCTCGACCGGGCGGTCGCGCACGAAGGTGCTGGACACGAGCGACCCGTTGCCCCGCACGACCATGATCGGCGCGTCGATCGATCGGTCGGCCAGGATCGTCGCCGTGGTCGACACGAGCTCGTCGATCATCGCGATGAGCCGCGCGTTCAGCAGGGCGGTGACAGAGCGCTTCGGTCCGTTCAGGCCGTCGCTGAGCTCGTGGCTGCAGGTCACCGGCAGACCTGTCCGTTCCCGGATGATCTCGCGGGCAGCGAGCTCGTGCTCGGGGTTGCGCACGCCGAACTGGCCGGTGACGGCGAACCCCTCGACATCGTCGGGGAGCGCATCGAGACCGGCGAGGAGGGACTCGACATCGAGGTCCGCCTGGGCCGCGCCGTGCGGACCGTGTCCCCCACTGACGGAGATCACCGCATCGGAGCCGATCACCTCCCGCAGGCCGCCGCGATCGAGCGCCTCGTCCTCGAAGCCGATCATGACGAGGCAGGCGGGTCGACCGACGCCTTCCACGAGGGCGTTGGTGGCGAGGGTGGTGGAGAGCGAGACGAGCCCGATGGTGTCGGGCGAGACAGCGGCATCGGCGAGGGCGGCGTCGAGCGCGGCGCGGATCCCGACCGCGAGATCATCGTGGGTCGTCGGTGCTTTGGCCTTCGCCAGCACGGCGCCGGCGTGATCGTCGTAGACCACGGCGTCGGTGTACGTGCCACCCGTGTCGACGCCCACGAACACGGTGCGACCCTCGGACATCGGCCCAGTCTGCCCCTACGATCCCGTCATGCCTCGCATCTCCCGACCCGACATGGCCGACTATGGCGTCCCGACCGAGCTGGAGGGCACCCTGCCGTGGTCGTGGGCGGAGGAACGCCTTGCGGCGTCGCGCAACTTCTGGCTGATCACGGTGAGCGGCAGCGGCCGTCCCCACGCCCTTCCCGTGTGGGGCGTCTGGATCCCCGAACGCGACCGCTTCGCCTTCAGCTGTTCACCGAAGGCCCGCAAGGTGCGCAACCTCGAGGCGAACGATCGCGTCGTCATCACCAACGACGACGCGGTCAATGTCGTCTCGCTCGAGGGCCGCGCCGAACGGATCTCGGGCGTCGCGATCGACGCCATGTGCGTGCCCTACCAGGCCAAGTACGCGGCCGAGCAGTTCTTCGAGGACGTCGAGGTCGTCACCGGATTCATGCACGAGAACGCCGTCTACGAGGTCGTACCCGACCGCGCGTTCGGCATCATCGAGACCCCCGAGGACTTCGGCCCCCGCGCCACCCGGTGGGACTGGAACTGAGCCCTCAGGGCCAGAGAGGCTCGGGGATCGGGTCGATCGCGTTGCCCCACGAGTTCTTGTAGGCGACTTCGTGCGCCGGGCTGCGCTTGGCGACGCCCCACGTGCCGAGCGGATACCCGAACGGCACGCAGCACGCCATGCGCCAACCCTCGTCCTTCGGCACGCCGAGCACATCGAGCGTCTCGTCGTTCTTGAACATCAGGACGCTCGTCAGCGATGACCCGACGCCATCGGCGCGGGCCTGGAGCATCGCGTTCCAGACCGCCGGGAAGATGGAGCCGCCGGTGGTGTCGAACTGATCGAACGCGAACAGCAACATGGGATAGGACCCGAAGTTCTCCTGGGCCCAGGTGACCGAGCTCATGATCGCCCGGAACTGGCGCGCCTCGGCGTCATCGGACGACTGCGCGTGGGCCACCTTGTCCTTGTAGACGGTGTCCCACAGCATGTCGATGCACTCCGCGTAGATCGCGCCGACCTGGGCGATCTTGTCCGGATCGTCCATGAGCAGGAACCGCCAGCCCTGGGCGTTGCCCCCGCTGGGCGCGCGGATCGCGGCATCGAGGATCCGGGCCTGCACGTCGTCCGGGACCGGGTCGGGCTTCACCCGCCGCATCGCTCGGGTCGTGTACAGCGCTTCTCTCACGTCCATGGTCGGCTCCTCGTCGCTCGTCGGCGGACCGCCGTCGCAGAGTCGATCACACCGACCGGCAGATTGCGAGACCACCGACCCGCCGTTCTAGAGTCCCGACCCATGCGCCGCCTTCTCGTCATCGGTCTCGCCCTCAGCACCTTCGCGATCGCCTGTGGCGACACGACCGAAGAGGGCGACGGCCCGACCACCACCACGACCACGACAACAACAACGCCAACGACCAGCACGACATCGACGACGTCCACCACATCGACCACGACCACGACCGAGGCGCCCCCGGAGCTCGTGGGCGCCGATCTCGCATCCACCGGGCCGTATCCGGTGGGCGTGACCACCCGCACGCTCCCCACGGGCAACGAGGTGGAGATCTGGTATCCCGCTGGCCCCGACGCCGAGGGTCAGACCGACACCTATTCGGTACGCACGTTCACACCCGAGGTCATGCGGTTGCTCGTTCCCGAGGAGATCAACGACCGGGTGACGGTCGCCGCTGGCCGCGACGCATCGGTGGCCGACGACGGGCCGTTCCCGCTGGTCATGTTCAGCCACGGCTCGACGAGCTTCCGATTCCAGTCGACGAACCTCACCCATCATCTGGCGTCGTGGGGCATGGTCGTCGCGTCGGCCGACCATCCGACCCGGGCGCTGGCCACGATGCTGGCCCGCCCGGAGGACGCACCCAGCTCGGTGGACGACGTGGTGGCAATGCGCGAGCTGGTGCTCGCCGACGAGACCCTCGGCGCCCATATCGACGCTGAGCGCGTGGGCATGAGCGGCCACAGCGCCGGCGGTGGCACGACACTCGCCGTCACCGCCCTCGGCGACATCGACGGCTACGTGAGC
>BQJV01000535.1 GCA_021604885.1 Acidimicrobiales bacterium | reverse complement strand
GATCCCGATCCCGAGCGGGTGCTGGCGGCCACCGGCGCCTCGCCGGTCGGCCGCTTCCTCTACGCAACATTGCCGACCGTGGCGCCGCGCCTGGTGTCGATCGGGCTCTATCGCTGGGAGGTGATCCTGCGGGAGACGGTGGTCGTCGGCGTGGTGGGCGCCGGCGGTCTCGGGCGGCTGGCCCAGGAGCATCTGGCCGCCCGCGACTTCGCTGCGCTCGTGTCCGTCGTCCTCGCGCTGGTGGTGCTGTCGCTGCTCGTCGACACCCTCAGCGCGGCCCTCCGCCGGACGATGCGCGAGCCGGCGCCGGGGCGCCGGAATGGTGTGACGAACGTCGGTCGCGCGATACGCGCGAGGTCCCGTCGGCGCGTCTAGGTTCGGCGTGGTGACGCTACGCATCGACGTGATCGCCACCGACGACCCGGAGGGCGCCCAGATCGTGAGCTCGGCGCCGCTCGTCGGGGTCGACGGGCTCCGTGACTGCCGGGTCAGCCGGGTGTACCACGTCGCCGGTGCGATCGGCGCCGACGACCTGGACCGGCTGTGCGCCGAGGTGCTGGTGGACCCGGTCGTCGACCGCCACACGGTGGGTGAGCCGCCGGCGCCGTCCGGTCAGGCGGTCGAGGTGGCCCCGCTGGCAGGAGTCACGGACGCCGATGCCCGCGAGCTGGAGCGCGCCGCGGCCCAGCTGGGGCTCCCCGAGATCCAGGTGTCGACCGCCCGCCGCTACGACCTGGTCGGCGATCTCGATGACACGGCGGTCGCCACGATCACCCGTCGCCTCCTCGCGAACGACACGATCGAACGATCGTCCCCGGGCGCCCTGGAGCCCACGTTCGCGGGAGAGGCGAGCGTCGACGCCCGCGTCGACGACGTGCCGCTGAGCGGGCTCTCGGACGACGAGCTCGCGGCGCTGAGCCGGGAACGCGTGCTCTCCCTGGACGTCAACGAGATGCGGGTCATCCAGGCGCACTTCCAATCCGAGGGCCGGGCGCCGACCGATGCCGAGCTCGAGACTCTGGCGCAGACCTGGTCCGAGCACTGTGTCCACAAGACCTTCCGAGCGACGATCGAGCTGACGCACACGGCCGGCGACGGCACGGTCACCGTCACCGAGCTCGACGGACTCCTTCCTGCGTTGCGCGAGGTCACCGAGGAGCTCGATCCGTGGTGGCTCCGCAGTGCCTTCGTGGACGATGCGGGAATCATCGCCTTCGACGACGATCTCGACCTCGCCTTCAAGGTGGAGACCCACAACCATCCGTCCGCGCTGGAGCCGTTCGGCGGTGCGAACACGGGCGTCGGCGGTGTCGTACGCGACATCCTCGGGGTGTCGGCCCGACCGATCGCGTGCACCGATGTGCTGTGTTTCGGACCGAGCGATCTGCCCGACGAGCGACTACCGACCGGCGTGCTCCACCCGCGTCGCATCCGTGACGGCGTCGTGGCGGGGATCGGCGACTACGGGAACAAGCTCGGTCTGCCGACGGTCAACGGCGCCGTTCTCTACCACGAGGGGTATGTCGGCAATCCGCTCGTGTACTGCGGTGCGCTCGGCCTCCTGCCCCACGGCTCGCACCCGACCGAAGCGCAGCAGGGCGATCGCATCATTTCCATCGGCGGACGGGTCGGGCGCGACGGCATCCACGGCGCCACGTTCTCCTCCGCGGGGATGGACGCCTCCACGGTCGACTCGGTCGGGTCGGCGGTGCAGATCGGCGACCCGATCACGGAGAAGGGGTGCATCGAGGTGGTCGAGCGGGCGCGTGACGCCCAGCTGTACACCGCGATCACCGACTGCGGGGCCGGCGGCTTTTCCAGCGCGGTCGGCGAGATGGGCGAGGATCTCGGCGTCGACGTCGATCTCGCCGGCGTGCCGCTGAAGTACTCGGGCCTGCAGCCGTGGGAGATCTGGCTGTCCGAAGCCCAGGAGCGCATCGTGATGGCAGTCCCGCCGTCCAAGCTCACCGACCTCCGGCGCCTGTGCGACGACTGGGACGTCGAGCTCACCGATCTGGGTCACTTCACCGGTGATCAGCGGCTCGTCGTGCGCCAAGGCGACATCGGTGTCGTCGACATGCCGATGGGTTTCCTCCACGACGGACTTCCCCGCCGGGAGATGGTCGGCGCCTGGCGGGATCCCGAGCCCGTCGAGCCGCTCGCCGCGACACCGGACGCAAAGTTGCTCCTCACCCTGCTTGCGCACCCGGACGTGGCGTCGAAGGAGGACATCGTCCGCCGTTACGACCACGAGGTGCGGGGCGGCACGATCGTTCGCCCCTACATGGGTCCGGAGGCCGACGGCCCCGCCGATGCCGCGGTGCTCAAGCCGCTCGGCACCGGCCACCACCCGATCGCGGCGGTCCTCAGCAACGGCATCTGTCCACGCGTCGGCCTCCACGATCCCTGGGCGATGGCGTTGCTGGCGATGGACGAGGCGGTGCGCAATCTCGTCGCCGTCGGGGGTGACCCGGACCGTGTGGCCGTGCTCGACAACTTCTGCTGGGGCGACCCGACCAAGCCGGACCGACTCGGTGGGCTCGTGCGTGCCGTGCAGGGCTGCACCGACGGCGCCCGCCGCTACCGGATGCCCTTCATCTCCGGCAAGGACAGCCTGTTCAACGAGTTCGACGGACGGGCGATCCCGGGCACGCTGCTCATCTCCGCCGTCGGTCTCGTGCCCGACATGGCCCACGCGATCAACAGCGCGGCGATGCAACCCGGCCACGATCTCTGGCTCGTGGGTGAGGGAGCGGCACCGCTCGGAGGCTCGCTCGTCGACGCCGTGCTCGAACTCGGCGCGACGGAGGTCCCGACCCCGCTCGA
>BQJV01000534.1 GCA_021604885.1 Acidimicrobiales bacterium | reverse complement strand
AAGCCCCGGGACGGGTGTCCCGGGGCTTGCTTGGGTGCTTGGGAGTGTGCGCGGACTCGCGGGCTTACGGGCAGCCGGCGAGGAAAGCGGTCACGAAGCAGTCGATGTCGTCGACGTTGAGGGTGCCGTTCGCGTCGCAGTCGGCGCTGGTCAGGTTGCTTCCGAGGAAGGCGGTGACGAAGCAGTCGATGTCGTCGACATTGAGGACGCCGTTGGCGTCGCAGTCGGCGAACGAGCAGGCGGTCTGGACGCAGATGAACTCGGTGAGGCGGAGGTCGTCGACGCCCGCCTCGACGACAGCGCCGGCGCCGAAGTCCGAGGCGGTGAATCGGACGCGGACCTGGTTGGTGGGCGTCACGAAGTCATCGACGCGGAAGGAATGCTCGACCCACCCACCGATCGTGCCTGCCCCGGCGGGGCCGACGGTCTCGACGGTGGTCCATGTGCCGCCGGCGTTGTTGGAGACCTCGACGGTGAAGGGATCGGTGTTGGGCTCGCCGCCGAAGGCGTTGTGGAACCAGCGTTGGTAGGAGATAGAGGGATCGGCGGCGACGGTGGCGTCGATGTCCGGGCTGGTCAGGATGGTCTCGGAGGTGTCGACGTCGGTGTTGCCCGCGGCGTTGCCGGTGAGGTAGCACTGGCCCGAGCCGTCGGCGTCGGTCTCGGGGTCGCCGCGGTCGCCGCCGCCGGCGGGTGTGCCGAGCTCCCAACGGCCGGTGGCCTGCGAGCCGATGCCGCCCGAGACGGTCCAGCCCGGGGCGGACTGGAAGTCCTCGACGAGGTGGGTGAGGGTCTCGCCGACGGCGATGGTGAACATGCCGTCGTCGCCCGGGTTGGCGGTGACGGTGCCCGTGGAGGAACCCTGGGCGGAGAAGAAGTACTCGATGGTCGAGCCACAGGGGGCGCCAGGGATGTTGGCGGAGAAGGAGGTGGCGGCTTCGGCCATGGGGGTGGTGGCGAACGCGCCGCCGTCGAAGCGGTAGTTGAGCGTGACCGAGCCGCCGACGAGCGAGTCGGTGCCCTCGGCGACGAGGGCCTGGACGCTCACGGGCGTGAGCGGGTCAACCTCGGTGGGGACGCTGAAGTCCTCGTCCTCGCCGATCCAGATGGAGCCGGCGTTGAGGGCGTGCGAGCTGGTGATCGCGAAGTCCTGCGGGCCCGAGGGGACCGACGAGCCGACGACGGCGACACGCCACGTGCCCGCGGCGGGGTTGGCGACAGCGACCTGCTCGATGTTGTTGACGTGGTCCTCGCGGTCCTGCGCCGCGCCGGCAGCGGGGTTGTTGGGGTCGAGCGTCCAGGGGTAGTGGCGGGTGCCGTCGGGCGCGATCACGACGAGGTCGAGATCGTTGACGAGGGTGTCGATGACGTTGGGCGTGCCCGGGACGTCGTCCCACGCCATGGTGATTTTGAGGGGCGAGCCGCCCGCGACGGTGACGTCATAGAGCGTGACGTCCTCGTGGTCGAGCGAGGCGGTGTCCCAGTTGCCGGTGCGCATGTGGTCGATGGCGTCCACGACGCGGGCCGAGCCGTAGCCGGTCTGGTAGTCGGGCCCGGCGGTGACGATGTCGGCGGCGGACTGGCAGAACCAGACCTTCATGAGCGCGTTGGAGGGGTCGGTGCCGCCGAACTGGGAGCGGTAGTCCTGGAGGACGAGGGCGCCCATGCCCGCGAGCGTGGGCCCGGACATGGAGGTGCCGCAGAACGTGCCGTAGGACGTGTCGGACGAGGCGATGGTGGAGGTGACGCCGCCGTCGCCGTTGGACTGGCACCCGGGCCCGGAGATGATCGGGCGGAGGCGGCCGTCGTCGGACGGGCCCCAGGAGGTGAAGGAGGTGACCGAGTCGTTGTTGGAGTTGAGGGCGCCGACGGTGATGGCGTTCTTGTTGTTGGTGGGGGGCGGGGAGGTCTTGTAGATGTTGCCGCACCCGTTGCCGCGCTCGTTGCCGGCGGACCAGAAGATGGTGATGGGCCCGCCCGCGCCGCCGCGGATGATCGAGTCGATGGCGGCGGCGCAGGCGCCGTAGTCACCCTCGGACGAGCATGGGAAGCCGTTGGGGGCGATATTGGAGCCGATGGAGTTGTTGGAGATCTCGGCGCCCATGCCGATCGCGGTGGCGTAGTCGGCCTGGATGTCGCCCGGGTTGGTGTAGAGGAAGATGCCCGAGCCGTCGAACTCGAAGCCGGCGGAGATGAGCGAGACGTTGGGGGCCATGCCGCGGTTGTTGGAGATAACCGAGCCGTCGCCGCCCACGGTGCCCGAGGTGTGGGTGGCGTGGTCGGAAAGGCCCGCGCTGTCGATTACGGTCATGCGGCCAGAGAAGTCGTCGTGGGAGGCGCGAGCGTCGCCGCCGTCGTAGACCAGAACGGTGACGCCCGAGCCGTCGAGGCTGTACGGGGCGCTCTGGGCGGTGTCCACCTGCGTGATGGCGCGGTTGGAGGCGTTGGCCGTGCTCATGCGCGGCAGCGGGGGCTCGACCCACTGCACCGCGTCGGCGTCGGCGAGGGCGCCGAGCTGGGCGAGCGGGAGCTCGACGACAAGCATGTTGACCGACGAGACGACGTCGCGGACGACACCGCCGAGGTTCTCGACGAGCTGGTGGGGCTCGTTCGCGTAGACGTCGGCATCGGCGTGGAAGACGACGTACGCCGCGACGACCTGCTCTTGGGTGTCAACGGGGCTCTGCTCGGGCGAGAGCAGCGACCACGCGGGGGGCGTGTTGTCGAGGAAGCGCTGCTCGAGCTTGTGGAACCGCTGGAGCGCCTGGGCGCCGCGGATGGGCGCGACGGCGGCGGCGCGGACGAGGTCCGCGTTGCCCGTCGAGCG